>NZ_JAUAOA010000013.1 GCF_030542965.1 Azotosporobacter soli | reverse complement strand
AATCAGAACCACCCGTCTAACGGGTGGTTTGCACTGAGGCTATAAGCCTCTATTACTAGCCGGCGTCTCAAGACGCTGGCTTTCACTTTGTTCAAGCCACTACGGTCTAATCACTTTTGCTATCCCTAAAGGGATGTTTGTACTACTTCACGTTACCCTTAAAAGGGTCATCGTACTCTCGTACATTCAGTTTATCTATTGCTTGATCATGTTTTTCTTGTTCTTGAATGTACTTCTTGATCGTCGCTTCATTTAGCCCTACTGTACTAACATAATATCCTTCTGCCCAAAAGTGCCTATTCCCATATTTGTATTTCAAATTACCATGCTGTTCAAATATCATTAGCGCACTTTTTCCTTTTAGATACCCCATAAATGCAGAAACACTGAATTTTGGCGGTATCGATACTAACATATGCACATGATCGATCATTAGATGACCTTCTATGATTTTTACGTCCTTATAACTGCATAGCCTTCGTAATATTTCTCCTATGCTTTCACGATATTGACCATAGATTATTTTCCGTCTAAACTTCGGCGTAAATACTATGTGGTACTTGCACTGCCATTTTGTATGTGCTAAACTTTGTCCCATAAAACTCACCAGTCCTTTCTTTGTATAGTGGCCTGAACACCCTCTATTATAAGAAAGTGGTGAGTTTTTGTATAACAGTTGTCATCCACCCGCATAGCGGGTGGTTTTCTGTTTCGCTTCGCTCAACTGACTAAAGTCATAAGAAAATAGGCTGTCACAAAATAATCTTATTTTGTGACAGCCTATTCTTCTTATTAACGTCTGCGTTGCTGGTAGAACTCATACACCTTCAAGCGGACAATCGCGCGTTTCAGCGCGATTTCAGCGCGCAGTTCGTCGGTGACGGTATCTGCGGCTACGACATCGCCTTTCAAGCGACGCTGCGCCCGTTCTTTGGCGGCTTCCGCCCGGGCAACGTCGATCTCTTCAACCAATTCTACGGTTCCGCCCAGTATCGTGATCTTATCAGGCTGGACTTCGATGAAGCCGCCCATCAGCGACAGCTGCGTTTCCCCTTCTTCTTCCATGATGCGAAGCGGCCAAATGCCAAGGGTCCCCACCAATGGAGCATGCCCCGGCAGAATGCCGACATCACCAGCAGTGGTCCGGGCAATGACCATATTGACCTCCTTGGAGAAGGCCACCTTTTCCGGTGTAACCACATCCAAGCGAATCTTCTTGGCCATAGGTTATTCCCCTTTCATTCGACGGGCTGCCTCCACGACTTCATCAATGGTTCCCACCATATAGAAGGCGGCTTCCGGCAGGTCGTCATGCTTGCCACTGATAATTTCCTTAAAGCCGCGAATCGTTTCCTTCAGCGGCACATATTTGCCCGGCGTGCCGGTAAACGGTTCGGCCACGAAGAACGGCTGGCTCAGGAAACGTTGAATCTTGCGCGCCCGCGATACGCTGAGCTTATCATCATCCGACAGCTCTTCCATACCGAGGATCGCAATGATATCCTGCAGTTCCTTGTAACGCTGCAGCACTTCCTGCACGCCGCGCGCCACTTGGTAATGCTCGTCGCCGATGACGTGCGGGTCCATGATCCGCGACGTCGAATCCAGCGGATCAACCGCCGGATAGATGCCCAGTTCGGCGATCTGACGCGACAATACGGTCGTCGCATCGAGATGCGCAAACGTTGCGGCCGGAGCCGGGTCGGTCAAGTCATCCGCCGGCACATAAACGGCCTGTACGGACGTGATCGAACCTTTTTTCGTCGAAGTGATCCGCTCCTGCAGCGCACCGACGTCGGTACCCAGCGTCGGCTGATAGCCAACCGCTGAAGGCATACGACCCAAGAGCGCCGATACTTCCGAACCGGCTTGGATGAAACGGAAGATGTTATCGACAAAGAGCAGGACGTCCTGACCGCCGACATCACGGAAATATTCGGCCATCGTCAAACCGGTCAAAGCAACGCGCATACGCGCGCCAGGCGGTTCGTTCATTTGGCCGTATACCAGCGCCGTCTTCTCGATAACGCCGGACTCGCGCATTTCCATCCAGAGGTCGTTGCCTTCGCGCGTCCGTTCGCCAACCCCGGCAAAGACGGAATAGCCGCCGTGTTCGGTCGCAATGTTGCGGATCAGTTCCATGATCAAAACCGTCTTACCAACGCCTGCGCCGCCAAACAGGCCGATCTTGCCGCCGCGCGCATACGGCGCGATCAGGTCGACGACCTTGATCCCTGTTTCCAGGATCTGCGTTGACGTTTCCTGTTCTTCAAAACTTGGCGCCGGACGATGGATCGGCCAATGATCATCCGCCGTAAATGCAGCCGGATTATTGTCCACCACGTTGCCGAGTACGTTGAACACGCGTCCCAATGTGCCTTTGCCTACCGGAACCTTGATTGGCGAGCCGGTATCAACCGCTTCCATGCCCCGGGTCAGACCATCGGTCGAGGACATCGCTACGCAGCGGACAGCGCTGTCGCCCAGATGCTGCATGACTTCCACCACCAAGTGGATATCGACATCGCCGCTTTTGCCGGCAATGGTCAGTGCGTTATAAATCGACGGCAGCTGCTCTGGAGGAAACTCCACATCGACTACCGGACCGATAACTTGAATAACTCTACCTCGATTGTTTTCCATGGGGTTAACCCCTCCTCGTTGTCTTGCGCGGGCTCTTTGAGCCCCACCTGCGTTGTTGTTGCTGCGGCCTCTTGCCCCAGCTTACTTCAAGGCCTCCGCACCGCCGACGATCTCAGAAATCTCCCGTGTGATCGTAGCTTGACGAACCTTGTTATAGTTCAGCACCAATTTAGCAATCAATTCTTCGGCGTTGTCGGTGGCCGAGCCCATCGCGGTCATCCGCGCGCCCAGTTCACTGGCCGCCGACTGCAGCAAGCCGCCGTAAATCACGCTTTCCAGATACTTCGGCAACAACTGCCCGAGCACATCCACCGCACTCGGTTCATAAATATATTCCCGGTGCTCCTGTTCGCCTTCCGGCTGCGCGAGCGGCAACAATTTGACGGTCGTCGGCTTTTGCGTAATCGGCGAATAAAATTGCGTATAGGCCAAATAGACTTCATCATAGTCGCCCCGAACAAAACCTTCGGCCACTTCTTTAGCCAAGGCAATCGCATGCTGGTAAGTCGGTTTTTCCGAAAAGCCGGTAAATTCGACCGCCACGTCATAATCGCGACGTTTGAAATAATCGCGCGATTTACGACCTACGGTGATCAGTGGACAGTCCGCCTTATCCCGACCGACCATATGCGCTACAACCTCTTTCATTAAGTTCGAGGAATAAGCGCCGGCCAAGCCCTTATCGGCGCTCAGCACCAAATACGCCGTCCGATTGACTTTCCTTACGGCCAGAAGCGGATGCTCCGCATCACCGCAAGCGCCGGCCACGCTGGCCAGCACTTCCTGCATCTTCTCGGTATACGGCTTGCTCGCCGCCGCCCGTTCCTGAGCCCGACGCAGACGCGCTGCCGCTACCATTTTCATCGCCTTCGTGATCTGTTCTATATTCTTGACGCTTTTGATGCGTCGCCGAATGTCGCTTACACTGGGCATCTACATCACCTCGTCCCTTGGCTAGCAAACGTATCCTTAAATTCCTGAATTGCCTTCTTCAGCACCGCTTCGCTCTCGGCATCAAGCACCTTCCGCTCGCGAATTCCTTTGCTGATTTCGGCATAATTGGTATGCATGAATTTCAGGAAATCGGCTTCGAAGCGAATGACCGCATCCATCGGAACATCATCCAAGTGGCCATTGACCGCCATATAAATGACCATGACCTGCTCTTCGACCACCATCGGACGGTATTGCGACTGTTTCAACACTTCCATCGTCCGCTGACCGCGGTCAAGCTGCGCTTTGGTCGACTTGTCCAAGTCGGAACCGAATTGCGCAAAAGCCGCCAGCTCGCGATACTGCGCCAAATCGAGACGCAAACGTCCGGCAACTTGTTTCATCGCCTTGATCTGCGCTGAACCGCCGACGCGCGATACCGAAATCCCCGGATTGATCGCAGGACGGATGCCCGAATAAAACAGCTCGCTTTCCAGGAAGATCTGACCGTCGGTAATCGAAATTACGTTGGTCGGGATATAGGCGGATACGTCGCCGGCCAGTGTCTCAATGATCGGCAATGCGGTAATTGAACCGCCGCCCAGTTCCTTGGACAGTTTGGCCGCACGCTCGAGCAAGCGGGAATGCAAATAGAAAACGTCGCCGGGATACGCTTCGCGGCCTGGCGGCCGACGCAGCAGCAGCGACATCGCACGATATGCGACCGCATGTTTCGATAAGTCGTCATAGACGCAGAGCGCATGTTCACCTTTGCGCATAAAATACTCCGCCATCGATACGCCGGCATAAGGCGCCAAATACTGCAGCGGCGCAGAGTCGGAAGCCGAAGCCACGACAATGATCGAATAGGCGAGCGCGCCTTTTTCCTCAAGCGTTTTTACAACGCGCGCAACGGTCGAAGCCTTTTGTCCGATCGCCACATAAATGCAAATGACGTCCTGACCTTTCTGGTTGATGATCGTATCGACCGCAATCGCCGTCTTGCCGGTACCGCGGTCGCCAATGATCAATTCACGCTGGCCGCGGCCGATCGGCACCATCGAGTCGATCGCTTTCAGGCCGGTTTGCAGCGGCTCTTTTACCGACTGACGGTCCGCAATGCCCGGAGCTGGACTTTCCACCGGACGGAATTCCGTCGTATTAATCGGTCCTTTGCCGTCAATCGGCTGACCGAGTGCATTGACGACGCGGCCAATCATCGCTTCGCCGACCGGAACCTGCATGATGCGTCCGGTCCGGCGTACCGTGTCGCCTTCTTTGATCAAGGTTTCGCCGCCGAGCAGCACCGCTCCGACGTTGTCTTCTTCGAGATTCAATACCATGCCGAAAACTTCATGCGGAAATTCCAAGAGTTCACCGGCCATCGCTTTTTCCAGACCGTGGATGCGGGCGATGCCGTCCCCCACTTCAATGACCGTGCCGATGTCGTCGACGCTCAAGTCCACCTGATAATTTTCGATCTGTTGTTTTATAATCGCCGTAATTTCTTCAGGCCTCATTTTCATAGTCAGTCTGTCACCTCAATCCTTGTCGCTTCACTCTTGAGGAGGGCGCTGCGCATAGACGACAATTGCCGCACCACGCTGCCGTCGATAAGCTTATCGCCCATCTGCACCACTACCCCGCCCAGGATGCTTTGATCCACCCGGGTCTTTAGCACCACTTTGCGGCTGACGGCCTGTCCCAATTTGGCGGCCAATGCTTCAGCCTGGGCTTCCGTCAGCGGAACGGCGGTAACAACTTGTGCTTCCACGATGCCGCGCGCCGTATTAGCCAGCTTGGTGTATTCCTGCAGAATGCCCGGCAACGCCGTTTCTCTGCGTTTATCCACCAACAGCAAAAGAAAGTTAAGCACAAACAATTGTACTTCGTTGGCAAAAATTTGCCGCAGCGTATCTTTCTTGGCCTGCGGCAGCACGCGCGGATGATAGATCAGCGTCCCCAAATCCTTGTGCTGCCGGAGCGTTTCCGCCACGATCTCAAGCTCTTGCTGCACCTGGCCCAGCATGTCCCGCTCTGCCGCCAGCTCAAACAATGCTTGGGCGTACTTCACGGCCAACTGGTTGCTTAGCATGGCAGTCCCCCTACTTTCTTGTCATCCAGCTGACGGATAAAATCATCCACCAGTTTGGCATTGCTTTCCGCATCCAAATTGTGTTGAATAATCTTGGCCGCTGCCGCCAGTGACAGATTGACCATGTCTGCCTTCATTTGATCCATGACCTTGTCGCGTTGACGATCGCTCTCTTCCTGCGCCGCCTTAATCAAACGCGTACTTTCTTCGCGCGCGGCGGCCAGAATTTCGTCCTTGGTCTGCTCCGCAAGCTGCGCAGCTTTGTCGACGATTGATTGGGCGCGCGCCCGAGCGTCGTCAAGCTGTTTCAAATAATCCTGACGCAGTGTTTCGGCTTCCTGGCGTTCCCGTTCGGCAGCCGCAATATTACCGGCAATCTTCTCTTGCCGTTCCGCCAAGATCTTTAAGAGCGGCTTATAGGCAAACTTTGTCAATAAAGCCACTAAGATCAAAAAGTTTATAATCTGCGCGACCAGCGTCGCGTTCAGTTCAATCACTCAGGGCACCTCCTTTTCCGGCGCACAAAGAGGGGCCGTTGCCCCTCAGCTGCACTCCTTACTTGAGCAACGGATTGGCGTACAGCAGTACGATCGCAATAACCGTGGCAATAATCGGCACAGACTCGATCAAGCCAACAGAAATCAGCATTTGTACCAGCAGCGTACCTTTCGCTTCCGGTTGACGTGCAACGCCTTCAACGAATTTAGAAGTGACGACACCGTCGCCGATCCCTGCGCCGACCGCGCCCAATCCGATTGCCAAACCAGCCCCGACCATAGCTCCTGCCACCATAATTGCATGTTCCATAAATTTCATCCTCCTTTAAAATCATTGACCATTAAGCAAACAAAGAACGGTTTTTTTCCGTTCAGTCGTGATGCGCATCCTGAATTGAATTCGCCAGATAGGACATCGACAGCATCGTAAAGATGAATGCCTGAACCGCGCCGACGAAAACGCTAAAAGCAAGCCAGACGACATTTGGAATCGGAATCCACATTGGTACCAGAATTCCCAAAATAATAATGAGAATTTCACCCGCCAGAATATTGCCGAATAGCCGGAATGACAACGTAATCGGTTTGGCAAATTCTTCGATGATGTTGATGATCACGAACGGGATAAACGGTTCGAAGAAATGTTTTACATAGCGAACCGGCCCCTTGTTAATGATGCCCAAAATATGCACCAGTCCGATGACCATCAGCGCCAAGCCAAGCGTCGTATTCAAGTCGTTGGTCGGCGATGCCAAACCGGGCACTAAGCCCTGCCAGTTGCCGATCAAGAGAAACAGGAACAGCGTGATAATCAGCGGCGCCAATTTGCGTCCCCTTGGGCCCATCGCGCCATCCATTTGTTCAAGCAGCGCTTCGACCACCATTTCCAATAGATTCTGCCAGCCTTTTGGCGCCAACGACAGTCTGCGCGTAGCGGCAAACGCCAGCAGCAACACCAATGCCATCGTCAGCCACGTCATCATCAGCGTATCCATATGGAACGTGAATCCGCCGAGTTGGGCCAGCTTATGCGCCCCTATCTCATGGCCTCCTCCACCGTGTTCCACTACTAACCCCTCCTTTCTTGCCAAGATACAAACATTATGCTCACAATTATTGTCTCAGCCATGCTCGTAGCGCCGCCAAGACGGCATTCATCACCATCACGCCCTGCAGCAAAAGCAGGCCGGCCACCGCCGCCCAAAAATCAAGCCACGGCGCCTTTACCGACAACAAAAGCATTAGCAACACCAATACCAACCGGACGACCCAACCAGCCCTCATATAACCGACTGCTTTAGCAGTCGGCATCTCTGCGCTGCGACAAATACGCAAACTCAGCATGAGATAATATGCGCCGCCGGTGACGATGCCCAGGAGAAACCCATAAAGTTTAGCCGCTTGTCCGCTTTGATAAATGCCGACCGCGATGCATCCGCCCCAGAGAATCAATTGCAGCAACGTCCGTCTTACTTCTTGCCAATAGTTTTTCGTCATAAAAATAAAAACAGACCGAACAACCAAACAACCCTTGCTCCCCTCAAAGCCTTGCTGCGTTTGCCATTCCTGCCTGCTATCCTTCACGTTCCCTTCGTTATTTTTTTATACATTGACCAAAGCCCGGCCAGCATGCCCAGTATGATGCCGCTAACCGTTCCCCACGGAGTCACGTCCCAAGCACGGTCGGCCCAACGTCCTAACCAAACACCGACGATCAACGTGGAGATCATCGTAAACCCGATCGCCGATGCGGTTGCCAATGCCCCGCCTACCGTCTCCTGTTTGCCGGACTTGTTTTTGTCCATACCTTCTTCTCTCCCTAGGCTGCTTTTCTTGCGCCCAGCGTTGCCACATGGCCGATACGCACATTGTGACTTTTACAACATTCTACAACTGTATTTCAAATCCCTCTTCCTATTCGCATGAATACAGGATGTTTTTTTACTTTCTACGCGTTTTAAAAACTTTCTTTATGCAAAAAACAAAGAACCGGAAGACAGCGTCTCCCGGTAAAATCTATTTGTCTATTTTATCCCTTCACAGTAAACGGTTGCGCACCTTCTTCTGCCAAACCATAATGGTGCAAAATGGCCTGCACGATGCGTTTCGATGCCAATCCGTCGCCGTACGGATTACTCGAAGCCGACATACGGTGATACTCCGCCGCATCGTCAAGTAAACGACGGGTTTCTCCGTATACGACGTCGCGTTCCGTGCCAATCAACTTTACCGTGCCGGCTGCGATCGCTTCCGGACGTTCCGTGGTGTTGCGCAGCACCAATACCGGTTTACCGAGCGACGGCGCTTCCTCTTGAATGCCGCCGGAATCGGTCAGAATCAGATAGGAGCGCGCAAGCAAATTGGTAAACGGCTGGTATTCGAGCGGATCGATCAAATGCACGCGTTCCAAACCGCCAAGTTCCGCTTCCACGACTTCCCGTACCTTCGGATTGCGATGCACCGGAAAGACGATTTCCACGTCGCTGAATTCGGCGACGATATCTCTTAACGCCTGGTAGACATGGCGCATCGGCTCGCCAAGATTTTCGCGCCGGTGCGTCGTCACCAGCACGACGCGTTTTGCTTTATAATCAATGTTCGCCAAGAGCGGATCGGCAAAAACGTAATCTTGCCGTACCGTCGCCAGTAGCGCGTCGATCACCGTATTGCCGGTAACGATCACGCCCTGCTCTGGAATCGCTTCAGTCAGAAGGTTGGCTCGCGCCGTATCAGTCGGGGCAAAGTGTAGGTCTGCCAATGAACCTGTCAGCTTCCGGTTCATTTCTTCCGGATACGGCGAATATTTATCGCCGGTGCGTAGCCCCGCTTCGACATGCCCAACGTCAATTTGGTGATAATAAGCAGCTAAGGCGCCGGCAAACGTCGTCGTCGTATCGCCGTGCACCAGCACGATATCCGGTTTCTCTTCCGCCAAGACCGTATTCAAGCCTTGCATCGCACGACTCGTCACTTCAAACAAAGTTTGTCCTTGCGCCATGATATCAAGGTCATGATCCGGCACGATGCCGAACAAATCCAGTACCTGGTCAAGCATTTCACGGTGTTGCGCCGTAACGGCGACCACCGGCGTTATCTCTTCGGGATGCTGCTGCAATTCCAAAACAAGCGGCGCCATTTTTATCGCCTCTGGCCGCGTACCAAACACCGTCATTACTTTGATTTTTTTCTTCATCTTCCCGACCACCTCATTCTTATTCTAGCAAAAACAAGCGTTTAAAAAAGGCCGGCAGATTATTGCCAGCCTTTTCAATGATTTTTCTACTCGGACGCCTCAATCTTCAACACGCCGATCTTACGAGCGCCGACAAAGGCCAATCCTAGAATTCCGACGATGATAATAATGCCGGATATCTTATTCACTTCCGTCAATGCGATTGCACTTAACCCCAAGCAACCGCTGATCACATACATCAGTAAGACCGCCTGTTTTTGCGTCAGTCCCATATCCAAGAGGCGATGATGCAAATGACCGCGATCCGGTTTAAAAATCGGCTGGCCGCTCAGATAACGGCGCACAATGGCAAAGGCCGTATCCATAATCGGCAGCCCGAGTGCGACAATCGGAACGATTAACGCAATCGTCGCCGCGCTCTTCACGGTTCCCATGACTGACACCGCCGCCAGCATGTAACCGAGGAACATGCTGCCTGTGTCGCCCATAAAGATTTTAGCAGGATTGAAATTATGCTGTAAAAAGCCCAGTGAACTGCCGGCAATCGCAGCGGTCAGGATAGCCACCGTCCAAAAATTCTGTTGCAGTGCGACCAAGAGGATCGTAACCGCGGCAATCGTTGATACGCCGGCAGCCAAGCCGTCAAGGCCATCAATCAGATTGACGGTGTTGGTCAAACCGACCACCCAGAGGATCGTCAACGGAATCGACCAATATTCAACATATAGCATCTCACCGAACGGATTCGTGATCCACTCGATGCGGATATCAAAAAACACCAGCACGCCTGCGGCGGCAATCTGCCCAAGCAGCTTCACCTTCGCCGGCAGCGGCTTGAGATCATCTAAAATTCCCAGCGCCAAAATAGCCGTTCCGCCGACCAATATGCCCAGCACATCGCGCGTCACCTGCATGCACAGCAGCACCGCAACGACGAACGCAACATAGATGGCCAACCCGCCCATGCGCGGAATCGGTTTTTTATGAACCTTACGGGCATCCGGAGCATCCAAAGCGCCCGCCCGTATCGCCAGGTTCTTCACCTGTGGAGTCAAGAAATAGGCTACCACCAGAGCCGTAAAAAAGGCCACAAGATAGGTCTGCATCAGCGTTTCGCACCTCGTTTTCCAAATACCGTTATTTGAACGTAAATCAAAGTAATTGTACATCCAGCCGTGCCGCTTGTCAACTGCAATACCCTTTGCGACGCAGTTTGGCGACATGTTCTTTGACAATCGTTTCCATCGGCATTTGATACCGTTCCGCCAGGATATACATCATCGTAAAACAGCATTGCGCGACGTCCAAAAGTTCGCAGCAGCAGCCTTCCAAAACTTCCGCCTGCTGCAGTTTCGCAGTTTCACCGGAAGCGCCCGCCTTTTTCCCTAAGTATTGGCTTAATTCGCCAACTTCTTCTTGAATCTTACAGACCGTGGTTAAGAGCGTCACGTCCGGCAATGCAAGACGCGGCAACTGCAAAAACTTATAGTCCCCATCCGTTGCAACGCGGTAGGAGAGCGCGGCGTCGAACACATAGCCTTTGCAGGTCAGTTTATCGAGATGCTGCTGCACCAAATGATCAACCGTCATCTGCTGCGCCTCTTCCACGACAAACAGCATCGTCACGCAAGTCTGCGCCACATCAAGCAATTCATCGGCGACGTCACGCAAATAAGCACTGCCTTCGCCGCGGCCAGCGCTTTCGTACGGCAAAAAAGTCAGCACCGCGCGCGCCAGTTCTCCGGCCTCTTCCATAATTTTGAGCAGCGTAGAATCAAGCGACGGCGTCAGTCGGTTCAAACGCGGCAGTTGAATGGCCTGCAACATGTTCATCATCCTCTCGCGATATGCAGCACTTCAATCTCCTTGGCCATATCGAGCCAGTCGGTGTGCGGATGATAATGCCGTCCGTACACGACCCGCTTGATGCCCGATGTAATAATCAGTTTCTGGCATTCCGGACACGGCCGGTCCGTACAATAGAGCGTTGCGTCCTGACGCTCTTCCGGCGTGCATTCCAAAAGCGCGTTCGGTTCGGCGTGAATGCAGCGCACGCAGTGGCCGTCGACCATCAGGCAGCCTTCATCGATGCAATGCGGCAGCCCGGCCGGACTGCCGTTATATCCGGTTCCCTTGATGCGCCGGTTCTTCACGATCACCGCGCCGACTTCACGACGCAGACAGGTGCTGCGTCCGGCCACCTGAAAAGCAATATCCAAAAAATAGTCATCCCATTCTTTTCTCACGTTCTTCCCCTGCCTATCGTGAATTTGGCTCTTTCATCTCTTTAGTATACCATGGCAAAATTATTTTATCCTGCCTCTTTGGCAGGATATTTTACATTCTTGGTCAAATATTCTTTAGAATGTCTTTTGCCTGTTTTTTGACACTTTGTGTATTCAACGAAGGGAGTTTTGTATTATTATGAAGGAACTTTTGGAATTATTGGAACGAAACCATTGCCAGACGGTGGAACAACTGGCGGTGATGCTGGATATCCCTATGGCGGAAGTCACGGCGCTAATCCAGCGTCTGGAGGCGGAAAAAGTCATTGTCAAATACCAGACCATCGTAGACTGGGAAAAAGCGGGCATCGACAAAGTCACCGCGATGATCGAAGTCCGCCTGACGCCGCAGCGCGAAGTCGGCTTCGACTTGATTGCCGAACGCATCTACCGTTATCCTGAGGTGCGCAGCGTTTACTTGATGTCCGGTAGCTACGATTTGTCGGTCGCCGTTGAAGGCGCTACATTAAAGGAAGTGGCCGATTTTGTCGCGACAAAGTTGGCCACGATTGACGGCGTCGTAGCCACTACGACGCATTTTATGCTGAAAAAATATAAGGAAGCGGGCGTCATCCTTGACGACAAGGAAGATCCCGAACGATTGGCGGTGTCGCCATGAATTGGAGCAACCGTATTTCGCCTTCGGTACAGGCCATCCCGCCTTCCGGCATCCGCCGCTTTTTCGATATCGTCGCCGAAATGAAAGGCGTCATTTCGCTCGGCGTCGGCGAACCGGATTTCGTCACGCCCTGGCACATTCGGGAAAGCTGCATTTACAGTTTGCACCGCGGCTACACGTCCTATACGTCCAATTTCGGCCTGCTCGAACTGCGCGAGGAAATCGCACGCGTGACGCAGGAAGAGTGTGCGGTCAAATATGATCCTCGCCAGGAAATTCTCGTCACCGTCGGCGTCAGCGAGGCGCTCGATCTCGCGATGCGCGCGCTGCTCTCACCGGGCGACGAAGTTTTGATTCCTGAACCCTGCTACGTCTCTTACAAGGCCTGCGTATCACTGGCTGGCGGCGTAGCGGTGCCGGTCGCGACGAACGTCGCCAATCAGTTCCGCGTCACGGCCGCTCAACTGGAAGAAAAAATCACGCCGCGCACGAAGGTATTGATCATCGGTTATCCGAACAATCCGACCGGTGCGGTGATGTCGCGCCAGGATCTGCAAGCGATTGCCGATTTCGCCGTGCGCCACGATTTGATCGTCATTTCCGATGAAATTTACGCCAAACTGACTTACGAAGGCGAACACACCTGTTTTTCCAGTTTGCCGGGCATGAAAGACCGGACGATCCTGCTGAACGGTTTTTCCAAAGCGTATGCGATGACAGGCTGGCGGATCGGCTATGCGCTGGCCAATCCCGATTTTATCGCCGCGATGAACAAAATTCATCAGTACACGATGCTCTGCACGCCGATCACCGCGCAGATGGCGGCGATCGAAGCGTTGCGGCGCGGCGAAAAAGACGTCCAGTCGATGCTGACGCAGTACAACCAGCGCCGCCGTCTGATTCTGAACGGTTTTCGCGAGATGGGGCTCTCCTGCTTTGAGCCGAAAGGCGCCTTCTACCTCTTCCCTTCAATTCAGGAAACCGGACTCAGTTCGATGGATTTTGCCGAAGGCCTCTTAAAAACGGAAAAAGTCGCGCTCGTTCCCGGCACAGCGTTCGGCGATTGCGGCGAAGGCTTCGTACGCTGTTCCTATGCCACCTCACCCGCCAACATCGCCGAAGCGATCGAACGCATCGGCCGCTTTGTGAAAGGCTATCTATAAGAAAAATGCTGTAGCAGTCTCCTAAATAACGACTGGGTTTTAACACGAAGAAGGGAAGAAATGCAAAGATAGGAAGACGTTACTTTTATTTTTCCTTTTTCCCTTCTTCCTTGTCTTCGTGTTAAAACTCCCGCTTCATTCTCTCCCCCTATCCGCAGAAGCGTTTCTGGTTTATAATGCAAGATAGGGTTTGTTTCATAAAACAAGGAGGCATTTCCATTATGCTGTTTCTTTTCTGGGATATCGACGGTACACTGTTGCGCACGGATCGCGCCAGCCTGCATGCTTTTCAGCACTTATTGAAAAACCAATATAATAAAGACGTCAATCTGGATAAGATTCAAACCGCCGGCATGACCGACTGCCATATTGCCGGACAGTTATTAGAGCTGGTCTTTGACCGCCCGGCCACGCCGGAAGAGGTTCAAACGCTGCTGCTTCGCTATGAGGCCATTTTGCCCAAGCATCTCGCCCAGCGTCAAGGCAGGATTCTGCCGCACGTCAAAGAAAATCTGATGACGCTCTACCGCCTGCCGGATGCGAAACAAATGCTCCTGACCGGCAATACCGCCGCCGGAGCACGCGCCAAATTGGCGCACTACGGCCTTGACCATTATTTCAACTTTTCCACCAGCGTGTTCGGCGATGATTGCACCGATCGTACCTGCATCGCGCAGGCGGCGCAGCGCGGCATCGAACGTTACTACGCCAGTCATTTGACCGACAGCCATTTTGTCGTCATCGGCGACACGCCGAATGATATCGCCTGCGGCAAAGCGATCGGCGCGATCACCGTCGCGGTCGCTACCGGCCGTTTCACATTAGAACAGCTCGAAGAACACGAGGCCGACTGGCTGCTCGCGGAATTGCCCAGCCCTGCCGAATTCGAAACTGGCCTGCGCGAACTGGTGGCGAAGCGTTAACAAAAAGAAACTCGCATGAAAATGCGAGTTTCTTTTTGTTTAGGCCAATGGCAGGACGTTTTTGGGGGTTGGCTTCTAGCTTGTAGCTTTAAGCTTCGAGCCATAAGCCCTTCTGCCTTTTCATTCCACTTCCACATACGTATCGAGCGGTGAGTTAGGCGCCAGCATCGGCGTCACCAGATCGCTGGTAGGAATGCGCGCCACAATGACGCGCGGTTCTTTCGCCTGCCAGGCTTCCTGCCAGGCCGCTTCAAATTCTTCCGGCGTTTCGACCACCTGTGCGCGCACGCCATAGGCGGCGGTCAGACATTCCCAGTCCGGCGCCAACGGCGCCAGCGAAGCCGAATAGCGTTCCCGGTAAAACAGCTGCTGCCATTGACGAACCATGCCGAGGCAGCTGTTGTCGATAACGAGCGACAAGACCGGCAGTTTTTGCCGCTGCAGCGAATAGAGTTCACTGCAAGTCATGCGGAATCCCCCATCGCCGGCGATATGCACGACCCGGCGATCGCGCCGCGCCGCCTGCGCTCCCATGGCCGCCGGCAGGCCGAACCCCATCGTGCCGAGACCACCCGACGTTACCCACTGGCGCGGACTTTCAATCTGCAGATGCTGCGCCGCCCACATCTGGTTCTGCCCGACATCGGTGACAAACGTACATTCCTGTCCTTTGGTCAGCGTTCCGATTCTCTGCATGATCCAAGGCGCATTCAAGCGTTCGCCGTCATATTTTTCTTGATATTCACTGCGCCAAAGCGCCAATTCAGTTTGCCACTCCTTCCATTTCCCCGGCACGAGACATTCCTGCAAATGAAGCAGACTTTGCTCAATGCCGCCGACAACGGCAACATGCGCAAAGACATTCTTATCGACTTCCGCCGGATCGACATCCAAATGAATGACATGCTTGCCTTCGCCGTAACGAAAGCGATCGCCCGTAACCCGGTCGCTAAAGCGGCTGCCAACGACAATCAGCACATCCGCTTCACAGACCGCCCGGTTTGCCAAGAGACTGCCGTGCATGCCGCTAAAACCGAGACAGTATTCGTTTTCCGGCGCCATCACGCCGATGCCCATCAGTGTGGTCGCGACCGGAATGCCTTTTGTTTCAGCCAGTCTGCGCACCGACAACATCGCGCCCTTTGCTGTGGCGCCGCCGCCGGCAAGCAGCAACGGACGTTTGCAGTTTTGGATGATGCTCACGGCTTCATCGAGCGCAGCCGCCGTCTGACGCCCCAGTGACGCGGTCTCAGGCGACGCCTTTTTCCCAAACGATTCCGGCAGTACAATAGAACTTTGCACATCCTGCGGCAGATCGACCAGAATCGGTCCCGGCCGACCGCTTTGCGCCAGCTTCAGCGCGAACGGAATCACTTCGGTCAGATACGCGCCATTTTTCACAAGAAAGTTATGTTTAGTAATCGGCATGCTCATGTTGCTGATATCGACGCTGGCCAAGCAATCGCCGGCCAGACAGTCGTTCGCCACTTGTCCGACCAATAGCAAAAGCGGCACCGAGTCAAGCATCGCGGTAGCAAGACCAGTAATCGTACCAGCTGCCCCCGCGCCGCTGCCGACGATTGCTACGCCCAATTCACCGGTAGTCCGCGCATACCCGTCTGCCGCATGCAGCGCGCCCTGCTCACTGACCGCTTCACAGAGCGGTAAACCCTGTACGCGGCAGGCCTCCAACAGCAGGTCCACATGCGCTCCCGGACAACTGAAGATTTGGCGTACGCCGTTTTCTTTTAACACGGCTGCGATGAAAAGAGCGCCGCTCATGACCTGTTTTTCCATCTTCACCCGCCTCCTCTTCCCTGCAAGAGCAGCATTTGCGGCGCTTTATTTTTCCAGGCCGCTTCCCAGGCATCGATCAGCTCCTGTCTGGTCTTCGCCTGCTGTCCGTTCATACCATACGCTTGCGCCATTTGCAAAAACGCGCTCGCATCCTCTTCTTCCGTCAGAACCACGCTTAAGACCGGCAAGCCCTGCGCCGCCAGCGTGTATAATTCGTTGCCGCTGCGCAGCAGCCCTTCCAAACCGCAAAACGCGATGACCGTCCGCTCCGGCGCTGCCAATTGAGCGCCAAGCGCCGCAGGCAGCGCATAACCGCGACAGCCAAGTCCGCCGGGAAACAAAAGCGTCTGCTCTGTCGACGACAGGCCGTGAAATGCCTCTTTATGCCAGCCTTCCGGTTCAAGGGCAATCACGCCGACCGCTTCCGATTGCAAACGCCGACCGAGCCAAGCAAACAGCCAAGCCCAATCCAGCGGCTCATCCTCCAGCGACAGCAACGCTTCCGCCTCGCGTGCCGCAAAACAAAGTTCGCGTCTGCCTTCCGGCAAGCGCTGCGTTAACGCCGGAATCAACAGCCGCAAATCACCGGCCAGCGCAAGAGCCGCAGGCAAACGCCGTTCCAGTTCCGCCGGATCGATATCCAGATGCAGGATCGCCGCATTCAGCGGCAAAGCATCCTTACTTATCGTCTGTTCACTAAAACGACAGCCCAACGCCAAAATCAGATCGGCTTCTTTTAGCGCCGCATTTGCGGCCGTATTGCCGCTAACTCCGACAATGCCGAGCGCCAGATGATGTCCATCCGGCAAAACTCCGGCCCCCATTAACGTAGTCACGAGCGGCAAATCGTTCTTCTCCGCCATTTGGCGACAAGACGTCTGCGCTTTTGCCGTCAGCACGCCGCCGCCGGATAAAATCAGCGGACGCTTCGCCGCCATGAGCAACGCGGCCGCCTGATCGAGAAGACGCTCCTGGCTGCCCGTCAAACTGCGTTCCTGCCCTTTTTCAAGCGCTTTCGGCGCTTCATAGTCAACGGACGCCGTTTGGATATCACGCGGCACGTCGACCAGCACTGGCCCCGGACGTCCACTGGCTGCAACCTGCATTGCCAGGCGAAGCGTCTCTACCAATTTTTCCGGGCGCTTAACCTGGACGCTGTATTTGGTTACCGACAGCGTAATGCCAATGATGTCCACTTCCTGAAACGCATCCCGTCCGATCAGACCGACCGGCACCTGTCCGGTGATCGCGACGAGCGGTACCGAATCAAGATACGCTGCGGCCAGTCCTGTCGTCAAATTGGTCGCCCCCGGCCCCGACGTCGCGATACATACGCCGACCCGTCCGCTGGCTCTGGCATATCCGTCTGCACTGTGAATCGCGCCCTGCTCATGAGCAGCGGTCACATGGCGGATCCCACTGTCATATAGTGCATCATAAAAAGGCAGGATCGTACCGCCGGGATACCCGAACAACGTATCGACGCCTTGTTCCTTGAGACATTCCGCCATCGCCTGCGCGCCAGACATCTTCATACCATCACCTCCTGTTTAAGCTACGAGTTTTTTAAACCGCAAAGGCGCAAAGGACACTGCTTCTCCCTTAGTGACCTTTGTGCCTTTGTAGTAAAATCGTCTAATCTGCTTTTTCGCTAAGCTAAATTTTCCAATACTCTAGACGTCATTTCTTCGGTCGAGACTTTTGTCGTACCCGGCTGGCATAGGTCTGCGGTACGATAACCCTGAGCCAGAGTTTTGTCGACGGCGGCTTCAATCAGCTCCGCTCCCGCAGCGCAATCAAGCGAATAGCGCAGCAGCAACGCGGCCGAGAGAATCGTGCCGAGCGGATTAGCAATGCCTTGCCCCGCAATATCCGGCGCCGAACCATGAATCGGTTCATAGAGGCTCGTGCCCTCACCAATACTCGCCGACGGCAGCATACCGATCGAGCCGGTCAATACGGCCGCTTCATCGCTCAAAATATCGCCGAATAAATTGCTGGTCACGATCACGTCAAACTGACGCGGCTTCAATATCAATTGCATCGCACAGTTATCGACATACAAATGGCTTAACGCCACATCCGGATACGCTGCGCTAACCTTTTCAGCGGTTTTGCGCCACAGACGCGAAGAAGCCAATACATTCGCCTTGTCAACCGACGTAACCGACTGACGCCTCAACTGCGCAGCTTCGCAGGCCAATTTAACAATCCTGGCCACTTCCGGCTCCTGGTAAATTTCAAGGTCAGAAGCTTGCAGCACTCCATCGACCAGCGTCGCTTCCTGCTTCGGACCGAAATAAATCCCGCCGACCAATTCGCGCACAATCAAAAGATCAAGGCCGTCTATCGCCTGCCGCTTAAGCGGCGACGCATCGGCCAGCGCCGCAGGAACGCGAATCGGTCGCAGGTTGGCATACAGTTTCAACGCCTTGCGCAAGCCGAGAATGGCCTGTTCCGGGCGCAAGTTTGCTTCCACGTTGTCCCATTTCGGCCCGCCTACCGCGCCGAGCAAAACCGCGTCGGCAGCCATCGCCGCCGCAACCGTTTCAGTCGGCAAAGGCTCGCCTACCGCGTCGATTGCCGCACCACCCGCATCACGCCACTGGTAGTTCAGTTGCAAACCAAGCTTGGCAGCAACGGCGTCAAGCACCCTGACTGCGGCTGCCGTTATCTCGCGCCCGATTCCGTCGCCGGGTATGACCACAATCGTATGTTGCTTCATGCCCCGGCCCCCTGTTTCACATATTCGATCAGGCCACCGGCTTGCGCAATTTCCTGGATAAAACCGGGCAGCGGCTGAACAGTAAATTTCTGACCTGTTGTTTTGTTCAGCAATACACCCTGCGCCAGATCGATGCTGATTTCGTGTCCCGCCTGAATCATCGCCACCTGATCGCCCAGTTCAACCAACGGCAAACCGATGTTGATGGCATTGCGGTAAAAAATCCGCGCAAAACTGGCCGCTACAACGCAAGATATGCCGCTGGCTTTGATCGCAACCGGTGCATGCTCGCGCGACGATCCGCAACCGAAATTGCGATCTGCGACGATGATATCGCCCTTTTTTACGCCGGCGGCAAAGGACGCATCAATGTCTTCCATGCAGCGCTTGGCCAACTCTTTCGGATCGGCCGTATTCAAGTAACGGGCCGGTATGATGACGTCGGTATCGACATTATCGCCGTAACGCCAGACCTTTCCTTGGCAAATCATATCAGCACACCTCCCACGGACCGCTGATGCGGCCGGTTATCGCACTGGCCGCGGCCACAACCGGTCCGGCCAAATAGACTTCACTATCCACGTGTCCCATGCGGCCGCGGAAGTTTCGGTTGGTCGTCGCAACAGCCCGTTCGCCGGCCGCCAATATCCCCATGTGTCCGCCCAGACAAGGGCCGCAGGTCGGCGTGCTCACAACCGCTCCTGCATTGATAAACGTTTCGACGTAACCGCGTTTCATTGCCTCCAGATATACAGCCTGTGTGCCGGGAATAACGATCGCCCGGACATCGGGATGAACCTTCTTACCTTCAAACACCTTGGCCGCCTGCGCCAAGTCTTCAATTCGCCCATTCGTACAGGAACCGATGATGACCTGATCGATTGCAATCGCGCCCACTTCACGCACCGGTTTGACGTTTTCCGGCAAATGCGGCAAGGCGACAACCGGTTGCAGCGTCGACAGGTCGATCCGGACCGTTCGTTCATAAATAGCATCCGGATCGGCGGCGACTTCCTGGTATTCCTTGACGACCCGTCCGGCCAAAAAGTCGTGCGTGATATCATCGACCGGGAAAATCCCGTTCTTCGCCCCTGCCTCGATCGCCATATTGGCAATCGTCAAGCGATCGGCAATCGACAAGGCAGCGACGCCTGCGCCGCAAAATTCGAGCGACTGATAACGCGCGCCATCTACGCCAATCTGACCAATCAGCGTCAAGATCACATCCTTGCCGCTGACCCACTGCGGTAACGAACCGCTTAGTTCAACCTTCAAACTCGACGGTACCTTGAACCAGGTTTCGCCGGTCGCCATCGCCGCAGCCATGTCGGTCGAACCAACGCCGCTGGCAAATGCCCCCAATGCGCCATAGGTGCAGGTGTGCGAGTCCGCGCCGATAATAACTTCACCGGGCGCCACCAACCCCTGTTCCGGCAAGAGGACATGTTCAATGCCCATCCGCCCGACTTCAAAATAGTTTGTGATCGCATGCTGTTTGGCAAACTGGCGCACCGTCTTCGCCTGCTCCGCCGATTTGATGTCCTTATTCGGCGTAAAATGATCCGGCACCAACACGATTTTATCCTTATCAAACACCGGACGGCCGATCCTCTCAAACTCGCGGATTGCCGGCGGCGCCGTAATGTCATTGCCGAGTACCAAATCGACTTTGCATTTAATCAGCTGCCCCGGAACCACCTTATCCAAACCGGCATGGCGGGCAAAAATCTTTTCCGTCATTGTCATTGCCATCTTCATACCCCCTCTGCCGCTTGTTGTGTTTCCGGATATCCGTGCGTCGCCAGACGCTTGTTGATCGCGGCGACAAATGCACGCGCACTGGCCTCGATGACGTCGGTGCTAAGCCCCCGGCCCAGGAATACTTCCCCGCCCGCTTCGATCCAGACCGCCGCTTCGCCCAGCGCATCTTCGCCGGCCGTAACCGCTTTTAACTGATAATCCTTGAGTTCCACGCCAAAACCGACCGCTTTTTCAATCGCCTTGAACATTGCATCGACCGGACCGTCGCCGCAACTGGCCTGCTCTACTTCGCCATTGCTGGTTTCGAGTCGAACCGTCGCGGTCGCAGTGCTTTGACTGCCGCTGACCACCTGATGATAGACTAGGCGATACCATTCCGGCCTTACCTGGGGCTTGTCCGCCACCAACGCTTCAATATCACGGTCGAAGACAACCTTCTTGCGATCCGCCAGATCCTTGAACTTGGCAAAGAGTAAGTTTATCGTCTCACTCTCAAGATTATAGTCCATTTGCTTCAGACGCTCTTCAAACGCATGCCGGCCCGAATGCTTGCCGAGTACGATCGAATTGCGGCTGACGCCGATCACTTCCGGCGAAATGATTTCATACGTAAGCGCATTGTTCAATACGCCATGCTGATGAATGCCCGATTCATGCGCGAACGCGTTGTCGCCGACCACCGCTTTGTTGGCCTGCACCGCGATGCCGGTCAGCGTACTGACCAGACGCGAGGCGCGATAAATCTGCTTCGTGTCAATATTGGTAACCGCTTTGTAATAATCCTTGCGCGTATAAAACGCCATGATCAATTCTTCCAGCGCAGCGTTGCCGGCCCGTTCCCCGAGTCCGTTGATCGTACATTCCAGTTGCGTGGCTCCGTTTTCCATCGCCGCCAACGTGTTGGCTACCGCCAGTCCCAGGTCATTATGGCAGTGCACGCTGATATCGACGCCATCGATGCCGGGCACATTTTCCTTCAGATGTCGGATCAATGCGCCAAACTCAGCTGGCGTCGTATAGCCGACCGTATCCGGCACATTAAGCACCGTTGCGCCTGCTGCAATCGCCCGTCCGTACACTTGGCAAAGAAATGCCCAGTCGGAACGCGAAGCATCTTCCGCGGAAAACTCGACATCGTCGGTGAAGGTCTTGGCAAAACGCACCGCCTCTTCCGCCGTCTCCAGTACCTGCTGGCGCGACATTTTTAGTTTGTATTCCATATGGATGTCGCTTGTTGCAATAAAAGTGTGGATTCGTTTTCGTTCGGCTTTCGCCAGCGCCTGAGCGGCCGTTTCGATATCCTTTTTCCCCGCCCGCGCCAGACCGGCGATCACCGGTCCTTTGATTTGAGCGGCGATCTGGCTTACTCCTTCAAAATCACCTTTGGAGGCGATGGGAAAGCCGGCTTCTATAACATCCACCCGTAGGCGGGCTAGACTCCGAGCGATTTCTAGTTTTTCAGCCATATCGAGACATACGCCGGGCGTCTGTTCACCATCCCGCAGCGTGGTGTCGAAGATTTTAATCCGTCGTTCCATGTCGTCACCTCCGGTATCTTTTCCGTTTACTTCTTAATCCAACTCATCATTGAGCGAAGTTCTTTGCCGACCGTTTCGATCTGATGCTGCGCTTCACGTCGCCGTGTGGCGCTAAATTCCGGACGGTTTGCCTGATTTTCCAAGATCCAGTTCTTCGCAAATACGCCGGTCTGAATCTCGCTCAGTACCTTTTTCATTTCCGCTTTCGTTTGATCGGTGACAATACGGTTACCGATCATATAATCGCCGTACTCGGCCGTATCGCTGATCGAATAGCGCATCGCAGCCAAACCGCCTTCATACATCAGGTCAACGATCAGTTTCAATTCATGCAGACACTCAAAATAAGCAACCTCCGGTTGATAGCCGGCCTCAACTAATGTTTCAAAGCCAGCCTTAACAAGCGCGCTGGCGCCGCCGCACAGTACAGCCTGTTCGCCGAAGAGATCGGTTTCAGTCTCTTCCTGGAACGTAGTGGTCAGAACGCCCGCGCGCGCGCCGCCGACGCCCCACGCATAGGCCAACGCCAGATCCGCCGTTTTGCCGCTATGGTCCTGATATACCGCCATCAGACAAGGTACGCCTTTGCCTTCCGTATAGACGCGACGGACAAGATGTCCCGGCCCCTTCGGCGCCACCATGAACACGTCGACATTTTCCGGCGGCGTGATTTGGTTAAAATGAATATTAAAACCGTGTGCAAAGGCGAGTGCGGAACCCGCTTTCAAATTCGGCGCAATTTCTTCCTTATATACTTTGCTTTGCCGTTCATCCGGAATCAGGATCATCGTAATATCCGCTTCTTTTACCGCATCAGCGACGCTCGCCACTTTCAGACCTTCCGCCTGCGCTTTCGCAGCCGATTTGCTCCCTGCATACAGACCGACCACCACATTTACACCGCTATCTTTCAGGTTCAGCGCATGGGCATGTCCCTGGCTGCCGTAACCGATAATAGCTACTTTTTTCCCTTTGATCATTTCCTGTTTTGCATCTTGTTCATAATACATCTTGCTCATTGTTATTCGCTCCTCTATCTTTTCTTATTTATTTAAGTACGGCGCCCTGACTGGCCGAACCGACCAGCTTGGCATACCGTGCCAGATATCCTTTGTCCACTTTCGGCGCAGGAGTCTGCCATACGGCGCGACGTCGCTCCAATTCCGCCTCGCTGGCGCCGACTTCAAGCCGCCGACCAGGGATGTCGATGATAATCGTATCGCCTTCCTCGACCAGCGCCAATGGTCCGCCTTCCATCGCTTCCGGCGCGATATGTCCGATGCAGGCGCCGCGCGTAGCGCCGCTGAAACGTCCGTCCGTCAACAGCGCCACGCGCAGTCCCATGCCAGTAATGACCGCAGTAGGATTGAGCATTTCGCGCATACCTGGTCCGCCTTTCGGGCCTTCATAACGGATGACGACGACCTCGCCGTCCTTGATCTTGCGCGCCAGAATACTTTCGATCGCCGCTTCTTCGGAATCAAAGACCCGGGCCGGCCCGCTGAAGACCAGCATGTCATCCGCGACCGCGCTTTCTTTCACGACCGCGCCGTCCGGCGCAAGATTCCCTTTGAGAATCGCAATTCCGCCGGTCGGGCGATACGGCTCCGCTGCGCTGCGAATGACTTCAGGCCGGTTGATCGCCGCGCCGTCGAGACGTTTTGCCAAGATGCCATCGACCGTCAGACAGTCGGTCTTCACAGCGCCGATTCCAGCCAGTTCGGCGAGTACCGCGCTGATGCCGCCGGCCTCGTTCAAATCCTGCAAATGAAACGTGCCGCCCGGGCTCAGTTTGCTGATATACGGCGTCTTGCCGCTTATCGCATCGAAGAGTTCCAGCGGCAACGCGACTTCCGCTTCATGCGCAATCGCAAGCAAGTGCAGTACCGTATTCGAAGAACCGCCGATCGCCATATCCACCGCAATCGCATTTTCAAAGGCCTGGCGCGTCAGGATATCACGCGGTTTCCGATCGGTAAGCGCCAGTTCGACGGCCAAACGGCCCGCCTGTTTGGCCAGTCGCTTGCGTGCACCGGAATTGGCGGCCGGTATCGTGCCGTTGCCCGGCAACGCCATACCGAGCGCCTCCGCCAAACAGTTCATCGTATTAGCGGTGAACAGTCCGGCGCAGGAACCGCAGCCCGGACAGGCGGCCTCTTCCATTGCGCCCAGTTCCGTCGCATCGATCTTGCCGGCTTCAAAACGTCCGGCCGCTTCAAAAATCGTACTGACGCTAATGTCCTTGCCCTGATAACGTCCCGCCAGCATCGGCCCGCCGCTGACGACGACCGAAGGCACATTGATCCTTGCCGCAGCCATCAGCATGCCGGGAACAATCTTATCGCAGTTCGGGATCAGCACCAGACCGTCAAAACCGTGCGCCACCGCCATCGCTTCGAGCGAGTCGGCAATCAGTTCGCGGCTGGCCAACGGATAGCGCATTCCGGCATGACCCATCGCGATGCCGTCGCAGATGCCGATCGCCGGAAATTCGATCGGCGTTCCCCCCGCCGAAGCAATGCCGAGCTTCACGGCGGCCGCCAGTTCGCCCAAATGATTGTGACCGGGAATGATTTCGTTAAAAGCGTTGACGACGCCGATCAGCGGTTTGTTCAAATCTTCCGGTCCATAGCCCATCGCATGAAAAAGTGCGCGATGCGCAGCCCGGGTAGAGCCCTTGGTTACTGCATGACTTCGCATATTCTGACCTCCTTAGACTTCTGCCGCTAATAATGCGGTTAATTGACATTCCTTACTCGAATTCAGGATCGTTTCTTCGCCGCGCTGCAAGCCGATGACGCCGGTGCGAACCATTTCAAGCACCTGGTACGGAGCGAGGACTTCTAAAAATGCGTTGATCTTTTCTTCATCGCCGGTCAACTCCAGCGTGATTGATTGCTCCGCCACGTCGACCGCCTTGGCGCGAAACACTTCCGCCAGCTTGAGAATTTCAAGCCGCCGTTCGCTGCAGGATTTCACCTTGATCAGCGCCAGGCCTCTGACCACCGCCGCCTCCGGCGGCAGGATCGCAACCGATTGGACTTCCACCAGTTTTTCCAGCTGCTTGACCACTTGCTTGACCGTTGCCGCATCCCCTTGCATCACAGCGGTAATCCTTGAACATTCCGCCACTTCCGTCACGCCAACCGCCAAGCTCTCAATATTGAAACCGCGGCGTGAAAACATGCCCGCCACCCGCATCAGCACCCCCGGCTGATTCAGTACCAAAACAGCCAACGTATGTCGCATTTTTCTCTCTCCCTCCCACCAATTGCACACTGTATCCACTTTTCAAGTAATAAAAAAATGCAGGAAGAATCCTACCGCTTGTAAGAAACTTCCCGCAGAGTCTTTTATCCTCACGGTGTAGTGGGCATCGGCCGCACTCTGTATCGCTCGGTCCAGGCCTGCCGTGCAGCGGAACCCTAGATACACTCCCTTAACCATCTCTCATCTTTAACTTTACACTGTTACACGTCTTAGCAATTACTATACATTATCGTCGCACACAAGTATTTTGTCAAGAGATTATCGCCTTTTTCACCAATATACTTCCGGAACTTCGGCCGCTTCCTCGCCGAGCATACCGGCCGCGCGTTCAATATCGTCAACCTTGAAAACAATGCGGGCATCCGCCTGTCCGCCGGCAAACGCATAGAAATATTCGACATTGATGCCCGCCTCACCGAGCCGTTTCACCTGGCGCAGCAAACTGCCCGGTTGGTCGTGCAGGGCAAGCGAGAGCACCTGGTTGCTCTTGACCGTAAAGCCCGCGTCTCGCAGCAGCGTCTCGACCGCAGCCGGACGGTTGACCACGAAACGGACAATGCCGAAATCGGCGGTATCGGCAACCGACATCGCCCGGATATTCACCTCACGTTCGCCTAAGACTTCGAGCACTTCGGCTAGGGTACCCGGCCGATTTTCCAAAAACACCGAAATCTGTTGAATAATCATCGCTATGCCTCCTGCGTCAAATTTCGTTTGTCAATGACACGCTGCGCTTTCCCTTCGCTGCGCTGCAGCGTCTTTGGCCCGACAAGCTTCACCTTGGCGCTGACTTTAAGCACCGAAGCCAGTTGCGCCGCAATCTTGCGTTCCAGTTCTTCCAGACGGCGCACCTCATCGGAAAAAGACGCCTCGTTCACTTCAACCAGCACCGTCAGGATATCGAGATGCCCGCTGCGTTCCACAATCAATTGATAATGCGGCGTCGTTTGCCCCATTTCGAGCAGCACGCTTTCGACTTGCGACGGAAACACATTGACGCCGCGAATGATCAGCATGTCGTCGCTGCGCCCCATCACTTTCGCCATGCGCACCAGCGTCCGGCCGCAAGTGCACGGACTATAGTCGAGCTGCGTGAGATCACGCGTCCGATAACGCAGCATCGGCATGCCTTCTTTGGTCAGGGTGGTAATCACCAGCTCGCCTTTACTGCCCGGCGGCAGCACCTCGCCGCTGAGCGGATCGATGATTTCCGGATAGAAATGGTCCTCGCTAAGGTGCAGCCCCTGCTGCGCCGGACATTCGCTCGCCACGCCCGGCCCGATGATCTCACTCAGTCCGTAAATATCGACCGCCTTGATCGACAGCTCCTCTTCAATTTGCCGGCGCATCGCTTCGGTCCACGGTTCCGCGCCGAAGATGCCCACCCGCAGCTGCGTGGCTTTCGGATCGATGCCCATTTCCCGCATCGATTCGGCGATATGCAGCGCGTACGAAGGCGTACAGGCCAACGCGGTCGTGCCGAAATCGGTCATCAGATTGATTTGCCTGCCCGTATTGCCGCTCGACACGGGAATCACCGAAGCGCCGACCAGTTCCGCGCCATAATGAATACCAAGCCCGCCGGTGAAGAGACCGTAGCCGTAAGCCACCTGAATGTACGATTTATCGCTGACCCCGGCTGCGGTAAGCGTGCGCGCCATCACTTCCGACCAGATGCCCAGGTCTTTTTTCGTATAGCCAACGACTGTCGCCTTGCCGGTTGTGCCGCTCGACGCGTGAATGCGTACGATGTCGCGCGGCGGTACCGCGAACAAGCCGTACGGATAATTGTCGCGCATGTCCTGTTTCGTTGTGAACGGTAAACGGCTGATATCGTCCAGGCTTTGAATGTCCTGCGGCAATAAGCCCGCCGCCTGCATCTTGTCCCGATAGAACGGTACTTTCGTATAAACGCGCTCCACCAGTTCCCGCAATTGCTTCAACTGATAGCGGCCTAATTCCTGACGTTCCATCGTCTCCATCGTCTTGTTCCAGTACTGCATATTCAGCCTCCTTCAAGATATAAAAAAGCCCGGCAAAAAGTCCTCATGGAACTTTCCGCCGGGTCTTTTGTACCCACGGTGTTGTGCAACGCTGCACCTGCGCCGCTCGGACCAGCGTCCGCCTTAAGCAGACCGGAACCCTAGACGCACTTCCACAAACGCGTAACTCTGTAACGCATTTGCTATGAATTATAACAAACAACCGACCGGTCTGGCAAGAAAAAGATCAGCCGCTGACAGACTCGTCGCTGAGAGTTTCCCGCCCGACCGTCTCTTTTGCCCGCTCCAAAAGGCTCGTCGCCGTATCGCCGGTCTGGATAAACGCGCAACCGACCGAGACTTTGAGCGCCACACGATTGCCCTGAATTTCGAGCTCGAGCTGCGACACGAGCGACTTGATCCGTTCGGCGTACATATAGAGCACGCTTTTTTTCGCCTGCGGCGAAAGGATCAAAAAGTTCGCGCCGTGCCAGCGCCCCAAACTGTCAGAGGCGTCGACATTGTTCGCCAGCACCGTGGCGATTTCTTTCAGCGCACGATCACCGCCGGCTTGACCATACTGCTCGTTAATCCGCTCCGTCTGTACGACGTTAATGAAGGTGACGCCGAACATCTCCTTGCTCTCCCTGTAACGGGCAACCATCTGATCGAGTTTGCCCGCCATGTACGACTTGTTGTAGAGTCCGGTCGCGCCGTCGATATAAGCCGCCTTGGTCAGCGTCTTCATCTTCTCCACCAGCTGATCGGCTTCGAGATGCGGCTGTTTTGGCGCATAATAAATCTGCAGCGCGCCTTCCACCTCTCCGTCGATATCGAGCAGCGGATAGGTATGCGTCAGAACCTGGTAGCCGTTGCCGCTGCCGTCGCCGCGCAGCATGTAGACGCTGGAACGGCGTACCACATTATCGCCCAGCGTATGCGTCAAGAGACAATATTTCGGACACACCGTCTGGCCCAGCACATTGTACACGGTCAATATCTCACAACAGCTCTTGCCGATGGCGTCTTGCTCGCGAATGCCGCTCATCTGCTCCATCGCACGATTCCACAAGGTAATCTTCTTCTCCCTGTTCACGAATATGACTCCGTCACTGAGCTGCATTACCATTTCACGATAAAAATCCAACCGCGATGCCATAGCCTTCACCCCTTTAGCATTTGATCCGCAACAATTGGCCTCGATAAGCGATGTATCAATTACCTTCCACATAAAGCAGGTAAATCCTCCTCTTCCTGGGTAAAAGCACCACTTATCCTCCCTGCTAGGACTTTGCGACTACGTAAAAACGCCGCCGCTTTTCTGCGCAGAAAAGCGGCGGCGTTTCCTTTTATTTCGTGCCGAAGATACGGTCGCCGGCATCGCCGAGACCCGGAATGATATAACCATGGTCATTCAGATAGTCATCGACAGCCGCCGTATAGATCTCGACGTCCGGATGTTGTTCGTTGACCATTTTGACGCCTTCCGGCGCAGCGACGAGACACATCAGCTTGATATGCTTCGCGCCTTTCTTCTTCAGCAACTCGATCGCTGCTGCGGACGAACCGCCGGTTGCGAGCATCGGATCGATCAGGATGAAATCGCGCTCCGCGACATCGGTCGGCAGCTTGCAGTAATATTCGACCGGCAATAACGTTTCCGGATCGCGATAGAGACCGACATGGCCGACTTTGGCGGCCGGCATCAGACGGATGATGCCGTTCAGCATGCCGAGGCCCGCGCGCAGAATCGGCACGACGCCCAATTTTTTCCCGGCCAGCATTTTCGATTTGCATTTTGCCACCGGCGTTTCCACTTCGACGTCCTCGAGCGGCAAATCGCGCGTGATCTCAAAGGCCATCAGCATCGAAATTTCTTCGAGCAGTTCGCGGAATTCTTTCGTTCCGGTATTTACGTCCCGCATGATCGATAACTTATGTTGAATTAACGGATGATTGATTATTTTAACTTGCATATGAACACGCTACCTTTCCTTATTACACATTAGGCATACAACGGGAATTTTTTGCAAAGCGCGGCGATGCGCGTTTTTGCTTCCGCTTTTGCGGCTTCGTCTTCCGGCTGCAGCAATACCAGCGCGATAATTTCGCCGACTTCGGCCATCGCCGCCTCGTCCATGCCGCGCGAGGTCAGCGCGGGCGTACCGATGCGGATGCCGCTGGTGACGAACGGACTGGTCGGATCGAACGGAATCGAATTCTTGTTGACGGTCACGCCCACTTCATCGAGCACTTTTTCCGCCACTTTGCCGGTTAAGTTCTGCGGACGCAAATCGACCAGCATCAGATGGTTGTCGGTTCCGCCGGAGACCAGCGTAAAGCCGCGTTCCATCAGTTTGGCGGCCAGCGCCGCCGCATTCTTGACGATCTGTTTTTGATAACGCCGAAATTCTTCGCTCGAAGCTTCCTTGAACGAAACGGCCTTGGCCGCGATGACATGCATCAATGGGCCGCCCTGCAAACCGGGGAAAACCGCCTTGTCGATCGCGGCCGCCAGTTCCTGCTTGCAGAGAATCACGCCGCCGCGCGGTCCGCGCAGCGTCTTATGCGTTGTCGTCGTTACGATATCGGCATGCGGTACCGGCGACGGATGAAGGCCGGCGGCTACCAGTCCGGCGATATGCGCCATGTCGACCATGAACAATGCACCGACTTCGCGGGCTATTTCACCCAAACGTGCAAAATCAATGATTCTCGCATACGCGCTCGCTCCGGCAACCAGCATTTTAGGCTTGTGCTCGCGCGCCAACTCAGCCACTTTGTCATAATCGATCGTATGACTGCCTTCTTCGACGCCGTACGGCACAATGTTGAAATACTTGCCGGAAATATTGACCGGGCTGCCATGCGTCAGATGGCCGCCATGCGCCAGGTTCATGCCGAGAATCGTATCGCCCGGTTTCAAACAGGCGAAGTATACCGCGGTGTTAGCCGATGCGCCGGAATGCGGCTGGACATTGGCGTGTTCCGCGCCGAACAGCGCTTTTACCCGGTCGATAGCCAGCTGTTCCACGACATCGACGTGTTCGCAGCCGCCGTAGTAACGACGGCCCGGATACCCTTCGGCATATTTGTTAGTCAGTACCGAGCCTTGGGCTTCCATAATCACCGGACTGACGAAATTTTCCGAAGCGATCAATTCCAATTTGTTTTGCTGACGCTGCAGCTCCAGGTCCATTGCCTTTGCGATTTCCGGATCAAAGCTTGCCAATTTACTCATAACTCTTTATTCCCCCATTTGCCAGATTTATATTCATCTACCTGCGGCATTGCCGCAAAATGAACTGCTTAGGGATAGACGGCCCGTGGGCCGCCGATGAGTTTCGCCCGAGTCTTAGCCGCTGTCAACGCAGCCTGCCCAATGCTTTTTTGTTCTAAGCGCAGCGGTACTGCCACGCGTTTTAAGTGCATGCCGATAAGCGTCTGGCCGATGTCGAGCCCGGCATGCGCCTCGATAGCCTCAACGACCACCGGCGCTTCATAACGCTGCATCGCACAGGCCGCCAGCGCACCGCCGGCTTGCCGTACCGGGAGCACGCAAACTTCGTCCAGGCCATATCGTTCGGCCGCCGCTTTTTCGACCACCAGCGCACGGTTCAAATGCTCGCAGCACTGGATCGCCAGATAAACGCCCGCCGTTTTGCCGGCCGCCAGCAAGGCGTCCAACAAGGCCGCCGCCACTTCGCTCGACCCGGCCGAACCGATTCTCTCGCCGCAGACTTCGCTGGTGCTGCAGCCGATGACCACAATCTGTCCCGGCTTTATCTCGCTGAGACGTAAGAGTTCGTCGATCGCACGGCTTGTTTCATCCGCTATTTCTTGTCTAAACTCCATGCCTGCCACCCGCCTTTGCTAGCAGTCTTCCTCTAAGCGGCTGATCTTATCTACCCGCTTGGCATGCCGTCCACCGGCAAACTCCGTTTTCAAGAACGTTTCGACGATCATGCGCGCCAGACCGCTGCCGATCACGCGCTCGCCCAGCGCCAGGATGTTGGCATTATTATGCTCGCGCGCCATCTGCGCGGAAAAAACATCGCCGCAGACCGCCGCGCGGACGCCTTTGATCTTGTTGGCCGCGATGCTGATGCCAATGCCGGTGCCGCAGATCAGGATGCCCAAATCAAATTCCTTGGTGACAACCGCTTTGGCCACCACCTCGGCAATTTCAGGATAATCAATCGCTTCGCCGGAGTGCGTGCCGAAATCCTTGACCTCCAGTTGAAGCTGCGCCAGTTGGGCGACAATTTCTTCTTTCAAACGAAAACCGCCATGATCACTGCCGATTGCTATTTTCATTTTGCATCTCCTCTACTTTCTACCGCCGGCTCTATTTTCCTGCCAGTCGGCTAACTTTTTCCCAGACGGCGTCCAGCAATTCTTCCAGTTCTGCCGCGCAGCTTTCGTAAACCGCGTCGCTGCCGCCATAGGGATCTTCCACATCGCCCAATAATCCGGCGTATTCTTTCAGACCCCATGTTTTATTGGCCGCTTCCGGCGCCGCCTGCAAAATGCTGAGGCGGTGGCGCTCGGTCATCGTCAATACCAAATCGGCTTGATCGACAAGGCCCAGCGTCATTTGCGTCGCCCGATGCGCATCTATCGTAAGGCCGCGTTTGGCCATCGCCTTTTTTGCGCCCTCCGATGCCGGGCTGCCAGTCGGCGCCGCCAAGCCAGCAGAGCGAACCGTCAGTCGGTCCTGCAAGCCGGCAAGCGCAATCTTGTTGCGCAGCAGTGTTTCCGCCATCGGACTGCGACAAATATTCCCTGTACAGACGAAGACAATCTCAGCCATGATCGACTCCTCCTTTGATGCAGCGAATCTGATAACCGCTCGCTTTGCGCAGGCGATTCATCAACGCAAGACCCAAACCATCCTCCGCTACGCCGGTCGCATAAATGACCGCCACCGCCTGGCGGTCAAAACTGCGCAGCGCCGTATAGAGTCTCGCCGCCGCGGCCTTGATGTCGCCGCGCGGGCCATAACAGACCGTCACGGTTTCCTGCGGCAAAAGCAGCGCCGTTGTCTCATCGACCAGCGCGCCGACTTTTTCGCCGCGCCCAAGCGCGGCTTTTACTTCCGCCAGGAGCGCTGCGGCAGTTGCTTCCGCCTCGCCTTCAAAAAGAAAAAGCGGCGCCTTTGGTGCATAATGCTTATATTTCATACCCGGCGAACGCGGCGTCTCTTTCGGCTGCGTCAGCGCCGCATCGATTTCGACTTCGCCGAGCACCGCCTCGAGCTGCTCGCGCGTGATGCCGCCGGGGCGAAGAATCGTGGGCACCGGCGTCGTGCAATCGACGACGGTCGACTCAAGGCCAATGCCGCAAGGTCCGCCGTCAAGCACGGCGTCAATGCGTCCGGCTAAATCATCGATGACCGCCTGCGCAGTCGTCGGACTCGGACGACCGGACGTATTGGCGCTCGGCGCTGCAATCGGCACACCAGCCAGTTCTATCAGCCGACGCGCCACCGGACAATTCGGCAGCCGGATCGCCACGCTGTCGAGGCCTCCTGTCACCGCATCCGGCACACTGTCGCGCCGCGGCAGGACAAGAGTCAGCGGGCCCGGCCAGAAGGCCGCCATCAGCGCACGGGCGTTGGCATTGATTTCGCGCGCCAGACGCGCCGCGTCTTCCGGCTTTGCGATATGCAGGATCAACGGGTTATCCGACGGACGGCCTTTTGCAAGGTAAATCGCTTTGACCGCCGCGCAGTCGAGACCGTTTGCGCCGAGCCCGTATACCGTCTCGGTCGGGAATGCGACAAGCCGCCCCTCTCTGAGCAGCGCAGCCGCGATTTGCATGATTTCCTCGTCCGGCGCTTCGCGCCGGATCGTCAGATAGCGTGTTTCCATCCCAGCATTCACCCTCTTTCCACCAGCACCACGCGTTCGATGCCGGAGTAATCCAGGCAGATCTCACTCGCCCCCCAGCCCGCTTCCTGCGCCAAACGGGCGACGCTTTTCGCCTGGTGAATTCCGACTTCCAAAGCCAGCAAGCCGCCCTCTGCCAGGTATTTTCGCCCGTCCAGCAGCAAACGCCGATAGCAATCGAGACCATCGACGCCCGCGACAAGCGCCAGCGTCGGTTCGCTGCGGACTTCCGGCTCCAGCGTCGCCATATCCGCTTGCGGGATATAGGGCGGATTGGATACGATCAAGTCAAAGGTTTCGCCGTTCACCGGCTTCAGGAGATCGCCCTCTCTGAATTCCAAACGCTCCGCAACGCCGAGGCGCTGCGCATTCTGCTTTGCAACGGCCAGCGCATCCGGCGATAAGTCCACCGCGACGCCGCTCGCTTCCGGCAATGCTTTCAGTAAACTGATGATAATCGCGCCGCTACCGGTTCCAATGTCAAGCAAGCGCAGTTTTCCTGCGCGCTGCGTCAGTTTTTCCAGTACCGCTCCCACCAAGATCTCCGTGTCGGGGCGCGGGATCAGCACCGCCGGCGTGACAAAAAAATCATAGCCCATGAATTCCTTGCACGACAGAATATAAGCGACCGGTTCCCGTTTGGCCCGGCGCAGCACGGCGGCGCGAAAAGCCGTCAACTCTTCATCCTGCAACGGCTGATCGAAATGAACATAAAGATACAACCGATCCTTGCCTAGGACATGGGAAAGCAGTACTTCCGCATCCAGGCGGGGATTTTCCACCCCTTTGTCCGCAAAGTACTGCCCGGTCCACTGCAAGATAGAACCAATGTTCCATTTTTCCTTGCGCTGCTCCATTCTAGTCCACCTGTTTCATCCGCTCGCTTTGAGCGGCCGTGTTGAGCGCGTCGATCAATTCGTCCAAATCGCCGTTCAGTACGAAATCCAATTTGTGCAGCGTTAGGCCGATGCGATGATCGGTAACGCGTCCCTGAGGAAAATTATAGGTTCGGATCCGTTCACTGCGGTCGCCGGTTCCGACCTGATTCTTGCGCACCTCGGCTTGCTCGGCATGTTGCTCGGCCTGCGCCAGTTCCAACAGTTTTGCGCGCAGAACGCGCATGCATTTTTCTTTATTCTTCAGCTGCGATTTTTCATCCTGGCACTGTACGACGACGCCGGTAGGCAGATGCGTGATCCGCACCGCCGATTCCGTCTTATTGACGTGCTGTCCGCCCGCGCCGCTCGCGCAATAGGTGTCGATGCGCAGATCGTTGTTGTTAATTGCGACATCGACTTCTTCGGCTTCCGGCAATACCGCGACCGTGACCGTCGAAGTGTGGATGCGCCCGCTTGATTCCGTTTCCGGTACCCGTTGCACGCGATGCACGCCGCTTTCAAACTTCAGACGGCTGTAAGCGCCGTCGCCATCGATTTCAAAGACGACTTCTTTAAAGCCGCCGAGATCGGATGCATTGGAGTCAAGCAGTTCCGTCCGCCAGCCCCGATTGTCGGCATAACGCGTATACATGCGAAAGAGATCGCCGGCGAACAAGGCCGCTTCATCACCGCCTGCGCCGCCGCGGATTTCGACGATGACGCTTTTTTCATCATTAGGGTCACGCGGCATCAGGAGAATGCGCATTTCTTCTTCGAGCTGGCTGTTGCGTTCCTTGAGTTCATTCAACTCCGCCTGCGCCATCGAACGCATCTCATCGTCCAGATTCTCATCGAGCATTTCCAAGGTGTCGGCCAGGCCCTTACGCACCTCTTTGTATTCACGAAACTTGACGATGATCGGCGTCATGCGCGAATGCGCCTTGGTATGCTTCTGCCATTCCGTCATATTGGCAATCACGGACGGGTCGCTGATCAGATTTTCCAATTCCAGATAACGGTCTTCAATGACCTGTAATTTGTCTAACATGCTTATGTTACGCTCCTAAACAGCCGTATTCTTAACAATGTTGGCGTCGCCGCTACGCCGAAACCGTTTCTTTTTCCGCCAGCGGCTCCTGTTCCGGCAATACCGCAAGCAGCGCGCGAATCGCGACTTCCACCTGCGCGTCGTCCGGCTGGCGGGTCGTCAGCTTTTGCAGCCACAGTCCGGGCAGAATCACGTAATGTACCCAGGCCGCCTTGCTCGATCCGGCGAAGCGAATGATTTCATACGCAATGCCTGCCACCAACGGCAGCAAAACGACGCGCGTGGCGATGCGCAGCCACAGATCGGGCCAGCCTAAAAAGGCGAACAGGATGATGCTTACCACCATCACGATCAAAAGAAAATTCGTGCCGCAACGCGGATGCAGCGTGCTGAACTTCTGCACCTCTTCCACGGTCAGCGGTACGCCGGCTTCATAGGCATGAATGCTCTTATGTTCGGCGCCGTGATATTCGAACACTCTTTGGATGTCCTTCATGCGCGATATCGCACCGATATAGAGCAAAAAGATGACCAGGCGCAAGATGCCTTCGAACAGATTCAACAGTCGGGGATCCGTAACGGCGCTATGGATATATTTAGCCGCATAGGTCGGTACGATCACAAAGAGCAAGACCGCCAAGCCCAACGCAAATAACATCGTCAAGACGATTTCACGGTTGCTCAGCTCTTCGCCTTCCTCACCGGCCGCCTGGGCAGAAAAAGATAGTGCCTTCATGCCCTGAACCAGTGATTCGCCAAGAATCACAACGCCGCGCAGCATCGGTTTCTTCAGCATGGGATAGCGTTCGCCCAGCGAACGGCTGCTTTCTTCGCGCACGACAATGTTGCCGCTTGGCTCGCGCACCGCAGTCGCCAAGCGTCCCGGACCTTTCATCATCACGCCCTCGATGACGGCTTGGCCGCCAACCAACGGTTTCTTTGCTTCCATAACTACACCTACCTATACGTCCCGGTTATATAAATGTAGCAGAGCATTGCTGCTCTGCTAGCTGGTAGAAATTCTTATTTGCTGTAACGCTTATTGAATTTCTCGATACGACCGCCAACGGAAATAGCACGTTGCTGGCCAGTGTAGAAGGGATGGCACTTGGAGCAAACGTCTACCCGCAGCTCTTTTTTCACGGAACCGGTAACGAATTTATTGCCGCAACCGCAAGTCACTTGCACTTCGTTATAGTCCGGATGAATATTTTCTCTCATTTATCCTGCACCTCACTTTGTCAATCCGCAATACGTTTTATACCCGATTATTATAGCACAGGAGGTCAAGTCGCCGCAACAGTCATTTCACGATTACGGCAAATTATTACTTTCCCATACTCGAACCAATTTTCCCAGATTCAGTATAGCAAAGTCTCAATAATCGGGCAAGCACAGCAGGAAAATTACGGAAAAGCGCGAACATTTTATAATAAGAATCAACAGCATATAAAAAGAGGGGGCGTTCCATCATGGCTGTAAAAAAAATTGTTTTAGCCTTTGAAGGTTCCGAGGGCAGCAAAAAAGCTCTGGAGTGGGCCTTGGAATTCGCCAAACAATCGCAAGCTGAGATTCACGTAGTAACGATACTGGAATCGGTCGGCATGATCAGCCTCGAACCGACCAGCCAGCTCATCGACATGGAAAACATCCGCGAACAATACCTGCAACAACTAAACGAGTCGACCGCCAAGCTTTGCGACGGCTACTCCTGCACCGTCCGCACGAAGGTGCTCGAAGGCAACGCCGCCGATGAGCTGATCAATTACGCTAAACAGCAGCACGCCGATCTGCTGGTCTGCGGTACGCGCGGCCTCGGTAATTTCACCTCGCTCCTGCTCGGCAGCGTCGCGCATAAGCTGGTCACCTACGCCGATATGCCTGTGTTAGTGGTTAAATAGATGGACAAAACGGCCCGACAATCGTCGGGCCGTTTTAGTTTGCTCGTGGCGCACGGCGCTTGGCTATTAGCCCGAAGCTACTAGCCGTCCTGCCCGTTCTGCCATCAGCCGCCCTAGCCAGAGATTGCTCAAAAAGTGCCAGGTGCTAGCTGTACCGAGGACTGCGCAGCGCCGCGTACTGGGAAGTACGCAAGCCAGCGGCCCGCAGGAAAAGCGATGCAGATGGCGCTTTTTCAGCAGTCTCTACTTGTTGAAGAGATTCATCGCCTTATTCATGCCATCCTTCACGATCGCCTCCACCGCTTCCGCGCTGCGCTCGATCGCCGCCGCGATCAGCGGTTGCTCTTCGGCGGTAAAACGGCTTAAAACATAGTCTACGACCTGCCAGCCGGCAGGCGGACGACCGATGCCCATGCGCAGGCGCAAAAAAGAATCCTTGGCCAGATGCTGGAGCAGTGATTCGATGCCGCGATGCCCGCCCGAACCGCCTTTCATCCGCAAGCGAAGCTTTCCGGTCGGCAGATCCATGTCATCGAAAATCACCACGATATCTTCTTCCGCGACCTTATACCAGCGCGCCAGCTCTCCGACTGCCGTGCCGCTGAGATTCATGTACGTCTGCGGCTTTACGAGCAGCACCGCCTCCGAACCAAGGCGATATTCCGCGACTTCCGCGTTGCTTCGTTTTCGCCAGCCGGTAACGTTCCAGCGGCTGGCCAGTTCATCCAGCACCATGAAACCGACATTATGCTTTGTCGCGCTATATTCCTGACCGGGGTTTCCCAATCCCACGATTATCTTCATTGCCAAGCACCCTCCGTTTTTTGTCGCTGCAGTTCATCCACCGTAACAAAACGGTAGCCCTCTTCCTGCAGGCGTTCGATGATGATCCTTGCGGCCGCGACCGATTGCGCGCGCGACGCTTTTGCTTCCAAACCGTCGCCGTCATGCAGCAGGATGATCGAACCATTCTTCACCTTGCTCAGCGTCCGTTCGACGATTGTTTCCACGCCCGGATTGGTCCAGTCGCGGCTCATCACGGACCATTCGACCACTTTCAAATTCCGTTCCTTCATCGCCGCCAGGATCGCCGGATCACGAAAGCCGTGCGGCGGTCGCATCGCCGTCGGCGCATGACCGGTGATCGATTGGATCGCCCGGCTTGTCTGATCCATTTCTGCGGCCAGCTCCCGCGCGTTGAGCTTCAAAAGATCAACGTGATGGTAGGTGTGGCTGCCGACCTGATGGCCTTCGCGCGCCATTCGCTTTAGCAGCTCCGGATGGCGATCGGCATTTTCGCCGACCACGAAAAAGGTTGCCGGCACACGAAACTCGGCCAGCAGATCCAAAACCTCTCCGGTATACGGCGGATACGGTCCATCGTCAAAAGTCAGCGCCACCAGCTTTTCGCCGCCGTCGCCGCGAAACACGACCGGACCCAATATTTCATTGTCCGGCAGCACCGCGGTCAGCGTCAACGCACCGCCGACCACCAAGCCGCAGAGCGCTACCGTAACGCCAAGACGCGTCGGACGGCGCAAGAGACGAAAATAATCGATCAGCAGCGCCGCGACGACAACCAGCGTAATCAAGCCCAGCATATTAACGAGGCGCAGTTTCAGATCCCACATGCTTATCCGCCATCTCTTTCCACATAATTAGCCAATCGCCCTGCGAATCGGCGGTTTTGCCGCCAGGGACAAAGCCATTTCGTTCATACAAACGCAGCGCCGCCCGATTTTCCGGCCGCACTTCCAGCCGAACTTTCTTCGCACCCTGACGCTTTTGATAGGCAAGCGCCGTCGTAAGCAATGCCTGGCCGCAGCCCGCGCCGCGCGCCGTTTCGTTAACTGCGATGGACAGTATCCTAGCCCCGGCGCTCTGCCCCGGCGTCAACGCCGAACGGATAAAGCCCAGTTTATTCACTAAAATCAAACGCAGCGGCCAAAGTCCAATCCCGTAATCGCCCTTCAGCCAACGCCATGCCCAGTACAAAACGCCGCCTCGTCCCAACGCGATTCGCCATAGCCGCCCCAAACTGGTCGGCGCGAAACAATAACCAAGCAGCGCACCGTTTTCCGACCAGACGCCGAAGGCAGCCTGCGCTTCGGCGCGACGCACCAGCGAAAAAACATCCTCCATCGCCGCGGCTTTCGGCAGACGGCCACGGCAATGATGCAGGACGCTGGCTGCAAAACAAGCGTTGAACAACGCAGCGACCGCCGGAATATCGCCTTCCGTCAAATTGCGCACGCAAATCGTCATGCCGCCACCTTCTTTCTATATGGGATTATACCACAAAAAAAGAAAAGCAGTCCGAAACAAATCTGCTCCGGACTGCTTTTCCATTCTCGCTTATTTTCCGTCGAACAACAAGCTGACCGATTTTTCGCTGAAGATGCTGAGGATGGCATCGCCGATCAGCGGCGCAATCGAAACAACTTTAATTTTAGGATGTATTTTTTCCGGCGGCAACGGAATGCTGTTGGTAACGATCAGTTCTTTGATCGATGATTTTTCGAGACGTTCGATCGCCGGATGGCTAAGCACCGCATGCGTGCAAGCCGCATAGACTTCTTTGGCGCCAAACTTGACCAGCGAATTCGCGCCCTCGGTCAGCGAGCCCGCGGTATCGACGATATCGTCGACAATCACAGCCGTACGTCCTTCGACGCTGCCGATCAGGTTCATTACTTCCGCGACGCCCGGCATCGGACGGCGCTTTTCGATGATCGCGATCGGCGCATGCAGCAAATCGGCAAGCTGACGCGCACGCGTCACGCCGCCGAGATCCGGTGAGACAACGATCAAATCATCCAGCCGTTTGTTGCGGATATAATCGCCCAGTAACGGCACCGCAGTAAAATGGTCGACCGGAATATCGAAGAAACCTTGGATCTGTCCGGCGTGCAAGTCGATCGTCACAACACGCGATGCGCCGGCGGTGGTCAGCAGATTAGCAATCAATTTTGCGGAAATCGGCTCGCGGCCTCGCGTCTTGCGATCTTGACGCGCATACGCGTAGTAAGGTACCACGGCCGTAACGGTCCGGGCCGAAGCCCGTTTCGCCGCATCAATCATGATCAACAGTTCCATCATGTTGTCATTTACCGGATAACTGGTTGGCTGAACGATGTAAACATCTTTGCCTCGTACGCTTTCATCAATGATGACCTGCGTCTCGCCATTGTTAAAATGACCGACAAAGGCATTTCCGAGTTTCGTCCCCATGTGTTCCGCAATTTCTCTGGCCAACCCCTGATTCGAATTACCGGAAAAAATCCGCAATTTGCTTAGATCCACCAACATACTGCTATTTACCTCCTACGCTTTCTACATCCTACGCTATTTTATTTTAGTAAGCCAAACTAACGACGTTTGGTCCAACCGTCAATATTCGTTTGCCGCGCCCGGGCTACACCAAGCGATTCGGCGGGAACATCCTTGGTAATCGTCGATCCGGCCGCCACATAGGCGCCTTCGCCGACCGTCACCGGTGCGACCAAGTTGGCATTGCAGCCGACAAACGCGCCGTCGGCAATTGTCGTGCGATGCTTCTGCTTACCGTCGTAATTGACGGTCACGCAACCGCAACCCATATTGACGCCCGCCCCCATATCGGCATCGCCGATATAGCTCAGATGCGGAATCTTGCTGCCTTGCCCGATCGAACTGTTTTTCACTTCGACGAAATTGCCGATTTTAACCTTGTCGGCCAGTTTCGTCTGCGGACGCAGATGAACATACGGTCCGGCAATGACGCCGTCGCCAACCCGGCAGTCGTGTCCGTAAAGAAAATGCAGCGTACAGCCGTCGCCGACCGCAACATTTTGCAGCCTGACGTCAGGACCGATCGCACAGTTTTCGCCAATCACCGTCGCGCCTTCGAGCCAGGTATTCGGATAGAGAATCGTATCCCGTCCGACCTGAACCTGCGCGTCGACATAGGTGCTGGCCGGATCCATGACGGTGACGCCGTCATCCATCAGCTGCTCCAGCTTGCGCCGCCGCATGATCTGTTCCGCTTCGGCCAGTTGGCGACGCGAATTGATGCCCATCGTGTCTTGGTGATCATCGGCCACTACCGCCCAGACCAAATCGCCCCGTGCGGCCAATATGCCGATGACGTCGGTTAGGTAATACTCGCCCTGCGCGTTGTCGCAATTGATTTTTCCCAATGCGTCAAGCAAGGCCTTGCAATCGAAACAGTAAATCGCGGAGTTCACTTCGCGAATCGCCGCTTCTTCTTCCGTAGCGTCCTTGCGTTCAACGATCTTGACGACCTGTCCCGCTTCGTTGCGGACAACCCGGCCGTACGCGGCCGCATCATCCGGAATAAAAGTCAGTACCGTCGCCGCAGCGCCTTTCGCTTCATGCTCCTGATGCAGTCGTTTTAAAAGCGCCTCCGTCAAGAGCGGCGTATCGCCCGCCAGTACCATCACCGTACCGCTAAACCCCGCCAAAAGCCCCTGCGCCTGCATCACCGCGTGCCCGGTGCCCAACTGTTCCTGCTGCACAACGCACTGCGCCTGCTCGCCAATCGCCGTTTTGACCTCATCGCCGCCAAAACCGACTACCACGATATTGCGCGAAGCACCCGCCTGTGTCGCAGCATCCATCACCTGTTGCACCATCGGTTTGCCGCCCACTTTGTGCAATACTTTGGGCAGCGCCGATTTCATCCGCGTCCCTTTGCCCGCCGCCAAAATAACGGTCAGCCATTCCGCCATACTTGCATCCCCCTTGCTTTCCACGCCGCGACCGCCGCCTGCCGACGTTGCTTTCCTTCTATTTGCATGCATCTATGCATTGAATTGAGCCAAACTTTTTTCTCTTTCGACACCGCTGCAAGCATTCCTGCCCAAAAGTGAAAGTTCCACTAGGGCGAATTTTCATTAAATTTATTCCGCCAAGGCCGCATCAGGCTGCAACGGACGAATATCGATCGTTTTCTTTTGCTGTTCCACCGCATGCAGCGTTAATAGCGCCAGATAATTCTCAATCAGTTTTTCTTCCGGCTCGATCGTCGCGACCAAAACGCCGATTCCGACAACCCGGCCGCCGACTTCCTGCGCCAGATCCGCCATGCCGCGCGCCGTGCCGCCGGCTTTCATGAAATCGTCAATGATCAAGACCTTGGACCCCGGTTCGATCGCCCGGCGCGGCAACGACATCGTCTGGATGCGTTTTGACGACCCGGTCACATAATTGATATTGACCGACGATCCTTCCGTCACTTTACTGCCGCGCCGCGCTGTCACAAGCGGAATGCCGAAGGCTCTGGCCGTCATGAAAGCCAGCGGAATCCCCTTCGTCTCGACCGTCATGATATAGTCGGGCTGCAAATGCGCAAAGCGGGTGCGAAATATTTCGCCCACCCGCGCCATTCGATCCGCCTGAAAGAGCAAGTCCGTCATATACAAAAAACCGCCCGGAATGATCCGCTCCGGCGCCGACAGCTTCACCGCCAATTCATCGAGAACCGCCTGCATGCGTTCTTTAGAATAGTTAGGCAGATAGCGCACGCCGCCTGCAGCGCCCGGTACGGTTTCCAGGAGTCCCATGCCAAGTTCAGCCAACGCCTGGCGTATCGTGACCATGTCTTCACTCAGCGTTGATTTGGCCGCGCCGAAGGTCTGGCTGAAAGCGCCCAGCGAAAAAAGATGACCGGGCATATCGGTCAGCAGCTTCGTAAGCGCCGCCACCCGTTCCACTCGTCGCAGTTTTTCCATCTTGACTTCCTCCGTTTTCCACAAATCCGAATAATCTCCCCTTAGTGTACCATTTTTATTCAATTTTTTCCGCAAAGATTGCAAATTTGAAGAAAAAAAGTTCACTTAATTTTGCTTTTTCCTCTTAGACAGTCAAAAAGACTGTCGCAAGACAGGTTCGAAACCCCATCTTGAAACAGTCCTTGTTCATTGCCTTGCAGCGTCGACCGTGCGCGCAAAAACATCGCGCACCAACTCCAGATCGCTTGGTTTGTCCACATCGATTCCAACCTGCGGATGCTGTGAATAAATGACAGCGCCGCTAACGCCAAGCAATTGGGCGACACGGTCCTTCACCTTTTCCAGGCTCAGACGGCCGAGAATAAAGCGGACGACAAAGCCCCAGCCAAGAATCCGGCAGAGCTGCAGCGGATTCTTTCGATTGGCGATGATTTTTTCCGCTACCGCGACACAACGCGGCACCACGACCGGATCAACAAGAAACAGATTCCCCCCCGTATAAACGCCATCGGTAAAACGCACATACGTCCGTTTGCTGCCGGGATAATGCGCATCATTCAGCTCGCGGCTGATAATCGGATAATAGACTTCCGCGGCCTGCTGCCGACAAAGACGCAGAAATTCCTGCACCGCTTCCGGCGTCAATAGCGGAATATCGCCCGTAGCCACAATCGCTTTTCGTCCAGGTTCCAATTTCGCCAAACCCAACCGGATCGTTTCGATGATCGAAGCGCCGCCTTCCAGCAGCTTGGCCTTAGGCGGCAGCGGACAAGCTGCCAGCTGGGCCGCCGGGCCGACGACCCAGATTGTTTCGATCTCAGGTACGGCCGCCAACGCCACGGCAACAAAAGAAACCATCGGCTTTCCGGCAATTTCAATCAGCGCCTCATACGGCTGGTCCGAACACCCGCGCAGGGGTCCCTTGTTTTCGCCGCCAGCCAGTATAATGGCATCGTACATAGTCAGTCCTCCGCTATCCTATTGTTCACCATGCTGCCTACGTTCGAGCATGGTCTTTAACAACGTTTGTTCCGCATTGGCCATATGATCATTGGCCAGTTTCCGCGCGACCGAGGCATTACGCTGGCCAAGCGCTTCGACCAGACGCGTATGCTCTTCCAGCATGTCCTTGAGACGGCCCGGATACGACATCGAGAGCGAACGAAAACGCGTCAGCTGTTCGCGTAAATTGTTCACAATGCCAACCAAACGCTCATTGCGCGTCGCTTTATATAAAATATCATGAAATTTGCCGTCCGCTTCGACGATCTTGTCCAAATCGTTCGCTTCGATGCACTCGCCAAAGATGACCAAAAGACGTTCCATCTCTTCCAATTCTTCTTCCGTAATCCGTTCTACCGCCAGTCCGGCTGCCAGTACATCCAGCGCGGTTCTCACTTCATACACCTCATTGACATCCTTGATCGACAAATCGGAAACATACGTACCGCGCCGCGGAATCATGACGACAAAGCCTTCCAATTCCAGCTTGCGAATCGCCTCGCGCACCGGCGTACGGCTGACGCCCAATTCTTCGGCCACCTGAATCTCCATCAGACGTTCGCCCGGTTTCAAGGTGCCCGCGACAATCGCATTGCGCAATGTTTCGCATACCACCTCGCGCAGCGGTTGATAGCTGTCCAGTTTAATCGGCAACAAACGACGTTCTTCCATCTTCGCACCCCACCTTGCTCGTCTTTGTAACAATCACTTCCGCCTGCCAGCGCTTTGCCAATCCGTCCGCCAGCGCTTCGGCCGCCGCCTCATCATCCGCCAGGGCAAACACGGTCGGACCGCTGCCCGACATCAGCACCGCTTTCGCACCACGCTTGGCAAGTTCCGCCTTCACTTCGGCAATCGCAGGATATGCGGCAATCGTAACGCATTCCAGCACATTGCCGACGTTGGCGGCAACCGCCGCAAGATCTTTCGCCGCGAGGGCGGCCAACATGGCTTTCGTGTCCGGATGGCGCAAATCGGCTCTCGCCTGATATTGGCCATAGACCCACGCCGTAGGCACATCGATCGGCAGTTTGACCAACACCACGGCACATTCCGGCATCGCCGTCAGTTCCAGCAGTTCTTCGCCCCGTCCGCGGGCCAGCACCGTGCCGCCGCGCAGGCAAAATGGAATGTCCGAGCCCAGCAACGCGCCGAGCCGTTCCAGTTCGCTCTGCGGCAGATTCAAATTCCAGAGTCGGTTCAAGCCCCACAGGACAGCTGCCGCATCGGCGCTGCCGCCAGCCAGACCGGCCGCCATCGGGATTCTTTTTTGCAAAGCCATGTCGACGCCGAGCTTCACGCCATGTTCCCGCTGCAGCAAACGGGCAGCCCGGTAAGCCAGGTTGCTTTCATCCGCCGGCAGATCGCTGCGATCCACCTGCAAAGAAACCGTGTCATCCTGGCGCAAGGCAAGCTCAATCAAATCCGCCACCTGCAACGACTGCATGACCATCTCCACTTCATGATAACCGTCAGGACGCTTGTAGAGCACATCCAACGTCAGATTGATTTTCGCTTTCGCCAACACTTGCATCTTCATGCCGCATTCACTCACTTATCCATGTGTAATTTATACTGTATTCGCCAGACAGGGCTATTTTGCCTGCCTGCTCTAATTTTTTTCTTAGTTTGCAGCATAGCGGAAGCACTGGCGGCAAATTCGTCACTGAAATCGTTTCCGTTACAGCAGCTTATGCCACTCATTGGCCAAGTCGGCAAATTCCTGCAACGACAGCGTTTCGCCGCGACGCACGCCATCGATTCCGGCGCCGGATAGAATTTTCCCTACGCCTTCACTCGATAAGCCGGTCAGCTTCAATGCATTATTCAATGTCTTGCGACGCTGCCCGAACGCCGATTTTACGACACGGAAAAATAATTTCTCACTTTCCACCTCAACCGGCGGCGCTTTGCGTACCTTGCAGCAAATAACCGCCGACTCCACGGCCGGAGCCGGGATAAACGAACGCGGCGGTACGACGAACAAAAGTTCCGGCTCGGTATAATACTGAACCGCGACCGACAATGCGCCGTAATCCTTGCTGCCCGGTTTTGCCACCATGCGCAGCGCCACTTCCTTTTGCACCATCGTGACAAGGCGTTCGAGCGGCAAGCGGCGTTCCAAGAGCGCCATCACAATCGGCGTCGTGATATAGTACGGCAGATTGGCCACGACCTTATAGCCGCCTTCCCCCATTTCCCGGGCAATATCGACTTTTAAGATATCGCCATGCACGACGCGGATATTCTCGTAGCCTTCCAGCGTCTTTTCAAGAACCGTCAGCAAGCGTTGGTCAAGCTCCACCGCGGTCACCGCCGCGCCGGTTTCCGCCAGCGCCTGCGTCAGCGTTCCGATGCCGGGGCCGATTTCAAGCACCCGGTCGTCCGGGCCGATATCCGCCGCGCCGACAATGCCGTCCACCACCTGGGGATCGATCAAAAAATTCTGGCCCAGTTTCTTGCTGGCCCGAATGTCAAATGTTTTCAATACATGCAAGGTCACTTCCTTGCGCGCTATCATCGGTTGCTTCACTCTGCACCTTCGCCTTCCGCCACGGCTGCGGTAAATTCCGCACGGGCCACCCCATAATGGTTTAATCGCTGCAAAAACGTTTTGGCATTGGCATAACCGATGCCGAGTTTCGCGCCTACTTCCGCGCGACGGCTCGCCGCCGCCGGACTGCCGTTCAGTCCATAGGTCAAGAGATCGGCCCAGTCGAACTCCTCGACCGGCTGCCATTCGCGGTAGCGTACTTTGCGCAGTGCATTGCGGATCGAATCCGGCGATGCCTGCTCGATTCCGATGTCGCCCGGCACCGTCGCTTCTTCCTTCGGTACAAACGCGTGCTTGGCAAGCGGAAACGCTTTCGTCAGCCAACGACGAATCCGCTCACCTGCGCTGTCCGGATCCGTCAGAATGATCAGGCCGCGCTTCTCATACGCCTGGCGCAGTTGCGCCTGTTCACGCGGCGCCAGACGGAAACCCTGCGTCGCGATGCAGTCGGCATCAACCGCGCGTTTCACCGCTGCAATATCATTTTTTCCTTCTACCACGATAACTTCCTGAATCATGTTCTTCTCACCTATCCCAAAGGCGACGATCCTTTCGGCTGCATCGTCCGCCCAAACTTAGCCCAGCCATCACGTGATTGTAAAAAGTCAAACTGGCCGTCTTATCTATGTTACCAAAAAAAGAAGAGGGAGTATACCCCCCTCTCCTATTCCAGCACGTATACTTTTATCGCCCTACGGCCAAACTGTACCGCCTCGCCGTAATCTTCGACGCATAAATCAATACGATTTCCGATAATTGCGCCGCCGGTATCGGCAGCCAAGGCCACTCCATAACCGGGAATGAAGAGGCGCGTGCCGAGCGGAATTACATTCGGATCCACGGCAACGACACCATGCTGCGCGCGAATGCCCGACGCGGTGATCCCTTCACCGGAACCGTCGGTCGGCAGGTATGCGGTCGCTTCCATCCGCATCACTCTGCTGAATCGTACATCGCCGCGCGAAGTCGCAACCGTTTCGCGGTTGCCGACGCGCAAAACACGCGCCTGCGGAAATTCCTCAACCGTCTCTTTTAAGACTTCCGTACCAAACTCTTCCCCGTCGGCATAAATTTGTTTAAGTGTCACATGACGCCGTCCGGGCTTTCCTTCTTCCTCGACCCGTTCCACCCCTTTTTCCAGGGTCGGGTCCGCCTGCCGAATCACCGGCGCGGCATCCTCAATCTCTTGTTCCATGATCTGTTCACTACGTCCCTTGATGACCACTTGCATGCCCGCCTTGACTGCCGTAGCAGCCGGCGGAATCGTTACGATTTCTTCCTGTTTATAACCTAAACTTTGTGCCAGCTCACCAACCGTAGGTTGGCCGCTGCTTATCGTCTCGCTTTGTCCTTGCCGAACAACCGTCACCGGTACCGCCCGGTGCACCCTGATGGTGGTGCCGTCAGCCACAGCCGTGGTCGACAAGCGGTATTGGTCCTGCGGACCCAGTTCGATATTGGCTTGCGCCAACACATCGCGAGGGTGGTTATGTAATGTTTTTAGCGGTAGCATCGTTCCATCAGCTTCAATCTGCACGTTCTTGTAGGCAAAAGTGAAACCTGTCGCCAACAGTAGGACAGTGAACAGGGCAAGGAACACAGACAGCATTTTGTGTCGGTTAACTTTCATTTGACGCATCTGCAATCTCTCCTTTCGAAGCGTTTTTGGATTATAGCATGCGTCTTTCCAGAGTGTCAAACCAAGCAATCCATGCCGGTAAACAAGCTTCCACGGCTTATTTTATCTGGGCCCGTTCTTTTGTCTCAAAATTATGACAACGACATTGTTATTTTTTTATTTATCTTAAATTATTTTCCGACAATTTAGGCGTATCGCCGCCGCGACAGGCGTCTGAATTTTCAGCATTTTTCGACTTTATATTTATTTAACTTTTTTTCGCAACTTTTTTTACCCCGCCTATTCACTGACATTTACTGGGTTTTGGTTTCGTTTTTTCTTTGTTTATGTAAATAAATGAGAAGACTCGCCAACGAGTCTTCTCATTTAACATAATTATTTAGCTGCAATGCGGAACAATCGCAGCGTGTTTTCTCGCGTCACAGATGCCACTTCTTGCCAGGTTTTCCCTTTGATTTCGGCGATTTTTTCCGCAACATAGCGCACGTAGGCCGGTTCATTTCGTTTGCCGCGATGCGGCTGCGGCGTCAGGTATGGGCAGTCGGTTTCGATCAGCAAGCGTTCCAGCGGAATTTCCTTTACCACCTCGGGTAAAACAGCCGCGTTTTTGTATGTCAGCGGTCCGGCAACCGAAAGGTAAAAGCCCATTTTCAAGAGCTCGCGCGCCATCTCCAAACCGCCGGAGAAACAGTGCAGTACGCCTTGCATTCCCTTCGCTTCCCGTCTCAGGATCTCCATCATGTCGCCGTGCGAATCACGGTTATGGATGATAACCGGCCTGTCGTTTTTTTTCGCCAGTTGAAGCTGGCGCAAAAACACTTCTTTTTGCACTTCCTTCGGCGAAAAATCATAGTAATAATCGAGCCCGATTTCGCCGACCGCGATAACCTTTTTTTCCTGGCGCAACCAGTCTTCCATCTGCGCATAATCGGCTTCCACGGCATCTTTTGCATCATGCGGATGAATCCCCACCGCGGCATAAATAAACGGGTGACGATTAGCCAGTGCAATTGACGCCGCAGACGACTTCATGCAAGCTCCGGCATTGATAATCCCTGAAATTTTTTCGGATTTCGCTCTTTCTATGACATCATCCCTGTCATCGTCAAAACGTTCGTCCGTCAAATGCGCATGTGAATCAAATAGCATCTTTGACAACTCCTCGCTTGGATAAAATAGACGCCTTAACTATATCACAGATAGCCTTAGGGAAAAAGGCGTTTTCCTGCGTCGCAGAAGCGCTTTTTTCGCCTCTTTTTTACGACTTTCTTCTATATAATGTCGTATCGAGAAAAAAGACCCGGGCAAGCGGTTAGAGCCGCTTGTCCCGAGGCCATTCTTTCACGCATTATTTCACCTTGCTGCCGGGCGGCAAGCTCGACTCGACCACCGCCAGTTTTCCGTCACAGGATGCTGCCAAAACCATGCCGCGCGATTCGATGCCGCGAATTTTCGCCGCTTTCAAATTGACGACCATGACAACATGCCGCCCCACCAGATCTTCCGGCGCATAATGCTGCGCGATGCCGGAAACGATCGTTCGCTGTTCTTCGCCCAGATCGACCGTCAGTGTTAAAAGACGATCCGCGCCTTTGACTTTATCGGCCGCCAACACTTTCACTACACGCAGATCGACTTTGGCAAAATCATCGATGCTGATTTCCGCTGCCTGCTCCGGCGCTTTTTCTTTAACGGCCGTTTTTGCCGCCGCAACCGGCGACGTCTTCGCTTCTTCTTCCTTCTTCTCCTCAATACGCGGGAAGATCGGTTCCGGCTTGGCGACTGCTTTGCCGACCGGCAGACCGTCAAAGCGTTTCGCATCATCGAGACTGGCCGCAAAATCGTCGCCCAAGCCCAACTGCTGCCAAATCTTCGGTGCAGTATGCGGCATGAACGGTGAGATTAGTATCGCCACTACACGCAGTATCGCAGCCAGATGGTGAAGCACCGTATGGAGCTGTTCACGCTTCGCTTCCTCTTTCGCCAACGCCCACGGCGCCGTTTCATCAATATATTTATTAGTCCGACCGATCAGCGTCCAGACTAATTTCAACGCCTGGTTAATGTCCATCGCATCCATCGCCGTTTCATATTGCGCGACCGTTGTCTTCGCCAAATCCTGCAGCTGTTTGTCAAACTCGCCGAGTTCGCCGCAAGGCGGCAGGTTTCCGTCGCTAAAACGGCCGATCATGTTCAGGCTGCGATGCAGCAGATTACCAAGATCGTTCGCCAAATCGGCATTGATCCGATTGATCAGCGCTTCGCGCGAAAAATTGCCGTCATTGCCGAGCGTGATTTCGCGCAGGAGGAAATAGCGGATCGCATCCGGGCCGAATTCTTCAATCAAACCGACCGGATCGATCACATTGCCTTTTGATTTTGACATCTTATCGCCTTCGACGACCAGCCAGCCATGTCCATATACTTTTTTCGGCAAAGGCAGGTCGAGCGCCATCAAGATAACCGGCCAGATGATGCTATGGAAGCGAACAATTTCTTTGCCGACCAAGTGAACATCGGCCGGCCAGTATTTTTCAAACTTGCCGTCATCCTGGCCGTAGCCGGCCGCCGTGATGTAGTTGGTCAGCGCGTCAAACCAGACATAGACGACATGTTTGGAATCGAACGGCACCTGGATGCCCCAATCGAACGTAGTACGCGATACGCAAAGGTCTTCCAGCCCCTGTTTAATGAAGTTAATCATTTCATTGCGCCGCGACACCGGCTGAATGAACTCGGGGTTTTCTTCAATAAATTGCAGCAGACGCTCCTGGTATTTTGACATCCGGAAGAAATAACTTTCTTCCTGCACCGTCTCTACGCCGCGTCCGCAGTCCGGGCAATTTCCGTCCTGCAACTGACGCTCCGTCCAGAATGTTTCGCACGGCGTGCAGTATTTCCCTTCATAAGCGGCTTTATAAATGTCGCCCTGATCGTAAATCTTTTGAAAGATCGCTTGCACGACTTTATGATGCCGCTCTTCGGTCGTACGGATGAAATCATCATTCGAAATGCCGAGCTTAAGCCAGAGTTGTTGAAAGGAAGCCACGATGCCGTCGACGTATTCTTTCGGCGTGACATTTCCTTCTGCTGCCTTGCGCTGGATTTTTTGTCCATGCTCATCCGAGCCGGTCAGAAAGAAAACGTCATACCCGGACATGCGACGATAACGCGCCACGGCATCGGCAATCGTCGTGCAATAGGCATGACCAATATGCAACCGGTCACTCGGATAGTAGATAGGCGTTGTAATGTAGTAAGTTTTTTTCTTCACGTGAAAGGACCTCCCCATAAGTTGTTTTTTATTTCGCAGCAAAAAGTTTACATTTTTTTCATTCAACACATTTCGACACAACCACTTGCATTTTACCATTAAATCGTCATTTTCCGCAATTCCTCTCGTTCGCATTCGCGTCGCTTTTTTCCCATTTCAGCATCATAAACAACACTCGTGCACCCAGAAAAAACAATCGCCCACCCCTATACTCACTCGAACCACATGGTAAAAATCCAATTTTTTGGAAAATATAGGTTGACACTCGTTTTGCCTTCTGCTATTATTTAGGTAGATCAATTTTTGTCGAAGCATGTTGTTTGAGAGGAGAATTATCAAGCATGAAATCCACTGGTATTGTTAGAAAAGTCGACGAACTGGGCCGGGTCGTAATTCCTATCGAATTGCGCCGCACGCTTTCCATCGAGGAAAAAGACGCTCTGGAAATCTACGTAGACAGCGATCGTATCATCCTTCGTAAATACGAGCCGTCTTGCGCCTGCACTTTCTGCGGCAACGCCGACGAAGTCACCAACTTCCGCGGTAAAAACGTCTGCAGCGATTGCATGACCGCAATGACCAAACAAACGGTTTAAGATTCTATATTATATTGTAATCGATAGAGGTTGAAAAACCTCTATCTTTTTTTGTCTGCGCTTATTTTTCCGCCAGTACCGCCTGATAAACATCGCGCTTGGACAGACCGAGCTTCAGCGCCACATCCTTCAGCGCCTGCTTGCTGTCGACGCCGAGCGCGACCAGCTTGGCCACTTCCTGCGCCGGAGTGCCGTAGGAGACAGCCTCTTTGAGCGCCGCTTCCGGCGCGCCGGCAAGAACCAGCACGAATTCGCCGCGCGGTTCGCATCGGGTAAAATGCTCCGCCACCTCACCCAAACTGCCGCGAATAAATTCCTCGAATTTTTTCGTCAGTTCACGGCCGGCTGCCGCCTTTCGTTCCGCACCGAACGCAGCAATCATCTCCCGCAAGGTCTGGCGCAGGCGATGCGGCGATTCATAAAAGAGCAGCGTCTGAGGTATCGCCGTCAGCTCTTCCAGTTGTTCGCGCCGTTTCTTCGTCGTCTTCGGCAAGAAACCGACAAACAAGAAACTGGTCGTATCGAGACCGGAGCAGACCAATGCAGTCAGCGCTGCATTCGCACCGGGCAGCGCGGTCACAACAATCCCCTGCTCGATCGCCTCTGCGGCCAGATCGGCGCCCGGATCGGAAATGCCCGGCATGCCCGCATCGCTGACTAAAGCGATGTCTTCGCCCGCCGCAAGACGCTCCAAGAGGCGCGGCCCCTGTTCGGCTTTGTTGTGCTCATGATAGCTTATCAGCGGCGTATGGATGTCAAAATGCGTCAGCAGTTTCCGGCTGTGCCTGGTATCCTCGGCGGCAATCAGCGAAACCTCGCTTAAGACGCGAACCGCCCGGTACGTCATGTCTTCCAGGTTGCCAATCGGCGTTGCACAAAGATATAAAGTTCCCGCCATGTCAGCGTCCGCCTCCTTTGCCCTTATAAAGAACCGGTTCCTGCCGGTAATACGAACGGATCTCTTCACTGTATTCGCCCGCCGCATCATAAATGATCAGCGGCGGTTCGACCGCCAAACCCGGTTTGCCGCTGCGAATTCCTTCTATTAATAGCAGCTTCGGCGCCACGTTTTCGCGTGACTGGACAAAACGCAGCCGCTTCGGTTCAAGCGAAGCTTCGCGCAGCGCAGCGATAACGTCGCATAAGCGGTCGGCGCGGTGCACCATTGCAAAGCGCCCCCGGTCGCCGAGCAGCCAGGCCGCAGAGTTGACCACATCGGTCAGCGTCGCGGTCAATTCGTGGCAGGCGCTGGCGACCGGCGTTTCCCGGTTCAAATAGCCCTGCCCCAGCGGACGATACGGCGGATTCGCAACGACCAGCTGGCTCTCGCCTGCCGGCAGAATTCCGCTTAAGGCACGATAATCCGCCTCGACAACCTGAACAATGTCAGCCAGCTCATTGAGCGTGCTGCTGCGGCGCGCCATGTCTGCCAGACGCGGATGCAATTCAAGCGCCGCCACATGTGCAGCGCCGCGCGCAGCCAAGAGAAAAGCGATGGCCCCGGTACCCGTACCGAGATCCACCGCCCGCACCCCTGACTTCACAGTGGCAAAATGGGCCAGCAAAACGGCATCCATGCCAAAGCAAAAGACCTCCGCATGCTGAATAATTTTCCAGCCGCCGATCAACAGCTCATCCAGCCGTTCACCATCTTGCAAAAACGAAGCATGATCACTCATCTTATTTCTCCACAATTTCATCCCAGGGAATTGTAACGGCGTGACCGGCCGACATTTGCACGGTCGCTGTTTTCTTCCCTTGATTAACTGCCGTTACTTTACCTTCGCCATCCACCGTCGCGACCGGCGCGCCAATCGCAGGCGGCGTCGCCTTTTTTTTGCAGCAGCCTGCATAGGTGTCGCTTTCATATTTCAGGCAGCACATCAGACGGCCGCAAATTCCCGAGATCTTCGTCGGGTTAAGCGACAGGTTCTGTTCCTTCGCCATGCGGATCGAAACCGGTTCGAAATCGCCCAAGAATGTCGAACAGCAGAGCGGGCGACCGCAGCAGCCGATGCCGCCCATCATTTTCGCCTCATCACGTACGCCGATTTGGCGCAGTTCGATGCGCGTCCTGAAGACCGCCGCCAAATCCTTGACCAACTCGCGGAAATCGATACGCCCTTCGGCGGTAAAATAAAAGATGATCTTGTTTACGTCAAACGTGTATTCTACATCGACTAAATTCATATCTAGCTTGTGCACCTTGATCTTTTGCTGGCAGACGGAAAACGCATCCTTTTCTTTCGCCTTGTTGTCCTTGACGCGTTTCGTATCCTGCGCGGTCGCCTTGCGCAGCACCGGCTTGAGCGGCGGTATGATCTGCTCTTCCGAAACTTCGCGCGGACCGATGACCACTTCGCCGTATTCCATCCCTCTGGCCGTTTCGACAATTGCAAACTCTTTTTCTTCCAGCTTGATCGTGCCCGGATCAAAATAATAAATTTTTCCCGCTTGTTTAAAGCGTATGCCTACTACTGTATGCACGCTGCATCCACTCCCGTCATTCCATCAAATCCTCTAACTGAAGCAAGAGACTTTCCGCCGTTAAGCGTAAATTCGCATTCGCCGTTACGGCTCTTTGCGCCTGTCCCACCGCCTGCCAAGCCTTGGCAAGCGTCTCTTCCCGCCATCGCGGCAGTAAGAGCTTCAGCTCACTTTGCCGATCCGCATTAATCAGCAGTCGGCCATCGGCCGTCACCGCCAGCATCATCAGATCACGCAGGCAAAGAGCAAGTCCCGCCAACTGATTCAGGACAAGCGGCCGCTCCGCCTTATCCCATTGCGTCGCCAGCGACCAAGCCGCAACGACGCCATCCTCGCCTAAGCATTTCAACCATTCCAGCGCCGCATCGCGCTCCGCCAAACCTTCCGGTTCGGCCAAGAGCAGCGCCCGTCCCAAGCGGCCACCGCTCAGGCGCGCCGCGGTAATAGCCACGTCCTGCCTTATGCCTCGCGCGGTCAAAACCGTTTCTACCTCCGCAAGCGCCAGCGGATTAAAACTCAGCTGCATGCAGCGCGACAGCACGGTCGGCAGCATCGACTGCTTCGCCGACGTCAGGAGGATAAAAACCGAATCGCCCTCAGGCTCTTCCAATGTTTTCAGCAGACTGTTCGCAGCCGGCGCGGTCATTGTTTCCGCGCCGTCGATGACGACGACGCGGCAACCGCCGCTATAAGGCGCCAGCGCCGTTTCCTTTTGCAGCATGCGGATCTGTTCGATCTTGATGCTGGCCCCGTCCGGCATGATGCGCAGATAATCGGGATGCACGCCGTCTCTCATCTGACGGCAGGAAAGGCAACGTGTACAGGGCGTTTCTGCCGCCTGGCAAAGCAGCGCGGCGGCGAACGTCTCTGCGACCAGCGCTTTGCCGATGCCGCTTGGGCCGCTAAACAAAAAGGCATGGGGTCTGCGCCCAGCCTTCGTCATCGCTTGCAGCCGTTTTATCATTTCGTCATGCCCGATGATATCCTGCCAAGTTTTCGTCATGACATCCCCTTACATGTACAGGTCGACCAGCATGCCGCGAATCGCATCCTGCTTTGCCATGATGTCGAGTTGCTTCTCCTGGCCGGAGCGGACGTCTTCGGTCATGCTCTCGAGCGTCGTATCCACCTTACGAATGATGGTATAGACTTTTTGCCGCCCCTGACGGTCCCAGCCCGCCTGCGACTGCAAAGAATACATGCGTCCGACGGCCTCGCCAACAAAACTGCGCACCAATTCACGATACTTCTTCAGTTCGGCGTAAGTCGGAACCTGGCCCAGACGCTGCCCTTGCTCGTCGATCTTGCTCATCAGAGCGTTCAGACGTTCTTTATAACGGTCGTCCTGCTGTTTCATCAGGTTAGAGGCAAAATGCCCCTGCGTCTGCTCGGCCTTGCCTGCGCTGTCGCGTTCCGGAATCGTCAACGGATTGCCGCTGCCGAGCTTATTAATTTTCATCCCCATGCGGTCGCCCGCCTTTCTCTCCGGCGGCTAAGCTAAAAGCGCGCCTAAAACGCCTTTCAACCTGCATTCGCCTCTCTCTATCCTATATATCGTATAAAACTCCAGATTACTTTGATTATAATTGTTTTATATCAAATTAGCAAACCAAGATGCTGAAAACGCTTGTCCTTGCAGCGCTTTCTCTTCGCCGCCGTTATTCTTCAAAAAGTTCTTTGTCTTTCTTGCGCCGTTCCGCCTGTTTATGAAAGAGATAGCGGATGATGTGTTTGCGCACCCGTTCGTCGACATCGACGAACTCGAGCACGCCGGTCATCTTGTCGTTTTCCGTCTCGGGCGCAATGACTCTGAGCACTTTGCTTTTGAGCGCAACGGCCTGATGCCCCGGAATCAAAAGCAGCACGCCGGCGGAAGAACCTTCGAACAAGGCGTGCGGCAAGACGACGCGCATGCCGCCGGCGCTGAGGTCGCGTGTCAGCGTCGTCAGTTTCTTTCCGGCATCCGGACCATCGGTGACTTCGATCCTTGCTTTTATCGCGATGTTGACCCGGACATATTCTCTGACCTGGACGCGTTTCGCCTCACTGCTCGGCTGAATTTCCCAAAGCGCGATGACATTGTTTTCAACGCGGCGCAACTCGGCCTGAAAAACATAGGCGCAATTGTCGCCCGGCACCTTGAGCGTCAGGCTCCGACCGACGTGCGGCGGCAGATTGAAACCGCGCCGATACGGCGAAGTGATCCAAATCCGCTCTCCTTTGACATCTTCGACGCGGCTGTAATAAATCTCTCGTTTTCCGGTGCGCAGATCCTCTTCAATCACTTCTACTTTCTGCGTGATAAAAACATGTTCCATGCCCGTTATCTCCCATTATCGCTATTTTTTCCCGTTGGCGAAGATTTTCAACAATTCCTCGAGCGCCTCTTCCTGCTGCCCGTCGAAATTGCGCACGATATAATCGCAGTCGGTCGCACAGCGCGAATCCGTTTCTATCTGCTCGAGAATCTCTTTGCGTCTCTCATTATCGAGCGTAGCCGTCAAGCGTTTTTCCAGTTGATACATCGGCACATCGATGAAGACCGTGAGCGCAAACGGATATAAGCGCTTCAACTGCTGCGCACCGTTCCAGTCCAGCGTGACCACGCAATCCTGCGTCGCCGCCTTCTCCACTTCACTGGCGCTCAGGCCAAAGAAAAAGTTCTTATACAAAACGCTCTCCACGATCTGCGCTTTCTTAAACTCGTCCCGTCTGACAAAGTAGTAAGCATCATCCGTTTCGCCGCTTTTACGCGGACGCGTCGTATGCGAACGCAGGCGGACAATGCCGCGTTCGGTCAGTTTCGTTTCTAATGTCGTCTTGCCGCAGCCACTCGGACCCAATAAAATAAGAAGCATTCTGCCACCTCTGCCCTATCCTGAATTTTATCGTTCGCGCTTACGCGCTCTTTTAAGCATTCTATTTTGGCAAATTCGCCGCTTATTCGTTAAATCCTCCTGCGCACGCACGCTTGCTCGGCTTTAAATACTTTACTAATTGCCGCAAAGAAAAAGGCCGCCTTGCCAGAGCAAGACGGCCCAGAGTGAAGACAATTTTAAAAACAACATCCGATAGCACGAAGAAGCGAAGCGGGCCGATCGTATCGGCTCGGTGGAAAGAAAGGAAGAAGAATTTAAAACCTCTTCCTGCCTTCCCTTCTTCGACGCTTCGTGTAAAAACGTCCCACTTGATTTCGTTTTGTCGACAGTCTCGGCCGCCTTGCCAAAACAAGACGGCCTTCCCGTTTACAATATCGCTTTTACATAGCGGTAGACATCCGCGTGAATCGCCTCGATACTGCGCACCGCACCATTTTCTGCGCATGCAACACGCTGCCAGTCGTATTTTTCGGCAATCAGGCCGTACGCCCGGTAACAAGCCTCCAGATACGCTTCATCCAGTTCATGGATATCGGCGCGGTCTTCACTCTCTGCGCGCACTTGACGCAGCGCCAGACTGCAAGTCGGCGGCATGTCAAGAAAGATGACGCTGTCAGGCACCGGCAAACCGAACTTGGTAAACTCCAAATCCCACAGCCAATCGAGAAATTGATCGCGCTCTGCGGCGTCGCGCAGTTTTACCGCCTGGTGCGCCATATTCGATGTGGTGTAGCGGTCGGCGATGATGATGCCGCCTTGCCGGTAAAATTCGCCCCAGTCTTTTTTAAAAGAGGCGTAGCGATCTACCGCATAAAACGTCGATGCGGCATATGGATTCACATCTTCCGCCTGCGCGCCGAATTCGCCGCGCAAGTACATCTTAATGAGCGCCGACGACGAACTGTCATAATCGGGAAACGTGATTGTTCTTACGTTGCGCCCTTCGGCCAAAAGACGCTCATAAAGCCTTTTCGTCTGCGTCGCCTTGCCGCAGCCGTCGCCCGCTTCGATGATAATCAGTGTTCCTTTATCCTTCATTTCAGGCAAACCTGCTTAAAATGCGCCGCCCATTTTTCAAATCGCTGCAGCGTAAGCTCCTGCGCCTGCGTCAACGCCAAGCGTTCTTTGATGATCGCCAGCTTGTCAAGTTGCACGCCCGCTTCCCACTTCGCATAGAACTCCGCCTTGTTTTCCCATTTCGTAAAATGTCTGGACATCGCGATCGCATCAGAAAGCAGCAAGAATTCCAGGCCATGCAGGCGTTCGGCGCGCGGCAGGCATTTGTTCCTGCGCGCCAGTTCACGCATGCAGCGGCGCATCTCGCCGATCAGACCTTTCTTCGCCTTAATCATACCGCGCGAAACATATTCGAGGCCCAAATAACATTTAATCATTCTTCATTCCGCCTTTCTTTTTCCTCTTGCACCACTTTGATCAAGGCAAGATTCTTATCCGCCGCACCGGAGATATGCATGCCGTCTGCTTGAAGACGGCGGCAATAATCGATCATTTCCTGACTGATCCTTTCGCCCGGACACAAGACCGGAATTCCCGGCGGATAAAACGTGATGATCTCCGCACAAACCGCACCGGCCGATTTTTCGAACAGAACGCTATTCGTTTGCGCAAACAGAGCCGCACGCGGCGAGAGGACGCGTTCCGGAACTGGCGGCAGGGACGCTTCGCTCATCAAGCTTGCCTCGCTTTCCCGCGGCCGTCTTTCTGACTGGCATAGCGCCAGGTCACGCAGCGCTTCCGCCAAGGCGCGGACATCCTTTTCGCTGTCGCCAAGCGTGATTAGGAAGAGGATGTTGTCAGCATCCGACAGTTCGACCTGCATCTTATAACGCTGGCGCAGGAGGCGCTCCGCCTCCGCGCCGCTGAGTCCGATGCCGCGCACCGCGACCGTCACCTTGGTCGGATCGAAACTATAAAAGCCGGGCTGACCGATCTTTTCCGCACCAAAACAATACAGCCCCGCAATCGTGTTGATTTCGCGCCGCAGCCACTGCGCCAGTTCGATCGAACGCGCAACCAGTTCGCGCCCTTGCGTCGCCATTTGCATACGCGCGACGTCGAGCGACGCCAGCATCAGATAGTTTGGGCTGGTGGACTGGACCAGCTGCAGCATCGTCTTCAGTTTTTCTACATTTATGCGTCCCTCACGACAATGAACGAGTGAACTTTGCGTCAGTGCGCCGATGATCTTATGCGTACTTTGCGCGCAGATATCGGCTCCGGCATCCAAAGCCTGCAGCGGCAAATGCTCACTGAAGGCCAGATGTGGTCCATGCGCCTCGTCGACCAAAGCGACCATGCCCGCTTCATGCACGAGTTCAATGATCGCGGCCAAGTCCGTCGCCACGCCATAATACGTCGGATTAATCAGCAGCACCGCTTTGGCCTCCGGATGCGTCGTAAGCGCCGCCGCGACGGTTTCTTTCGTCACGCCCATCGCAAGACCCAATTGCCGATCGACTTCCGGTTGGATGAAGACCGGCGTGGCGCCGCTCAATACGATGCCGCCGATGATCGAGCGGTGTGCATTGCGCGGCACGATGATTGTCTCGCCCGGTCCGACCGTCGCCAGAATCATCGCGTAAATTCCGCCGGTCGTACCGTTAATGACAAAAAAGCTGTGATCCGCGCCATAGAGCGCCGCGGTCAGTTCCTGCGCCTCTTTAATGCAGCCGTACGGTTCAAAAAAATCATCCATCTCTTCCATCAGCGCCAGATCAAGTTCCAGCGCCGGACGGCCGATCAGCTCTTCCAATAGCGGATGCATGCCTTTGCCCTGTTTATGGCCCGGCGTGTGAAAAGGCGTCACGCCATCTTCGACATACCGTCGCATAGCCGACAAGAGCGGCGTATCGCTCTGTTTCAGTTGCACCTGCGTTCCCCCTTGTCTTGCTCTCTTTGCTTATTATACTCCAGGCATTCGCGTTGCGCCAGAAGATCAAACTTCCGCTGCATGCTATAGCACGGCGAGCTGCGCGTTATCTTTCGCGTAAAATCGGCAGAAAAAAAGACGCTGCACGCGGCACCGCCTTTCTCAGACGCGAAAATCAAAGGTACTCGTACTCTGCGGCGCTTTGCCCTCCCCTTGCACCCCTTTGTTGGGCGACGCGGCAGCAGTTGGCGGTTCGGGCGCTTTGGCGGATGATAACGCCGCTTTCGCTTTTGTCTCTGTTGCCGGATTCTGCAAGGCGGCAATCATCTCGAGCGCGTTTTGCGCCGCGCCTTTTTCCGCTGGCGCATCCTGTTGCAGCGACTGCGCCAGGAGCGTTTTCTTCTTGCGCTTGCTGCGCCACCAAGTCGCGAGAACGGCCGTCAGCGCAACAACGAACAGCAAGGCGGAGAACAAACCCATGCCGCCGGAGGTTGCTTTTGCGGCAACCGGCTGTACGGTCGGAACTTCCGTCTTGGCCGCAGAATCCCCGGGATATGAAGCAAGCGGCGTATTCTTTTGCGTCTTCTCGCCGCCTTCTTTGCCCTGCGCAGCCTTATCCTGAACCGTCTTGTCCTGAGCGGCTTTATTCGTTTGCTGTTCTTTTAGCGGCGCTGCCGGTTTTGTCTGCGCATCCTGGCTCTTTTCCGGCGGCGCTTCCGTCGATTCTCCGCTTGTCTGCCTGTTCATCGTCGGCGGCGTTGGCGGCGTCGGCTTGGTCGGCGGCGTTGGCCCCTGCATAACGACAGCTCCTTCGCATTCCTATTCGTCTCTTCGTTTCTTTGATGTTCGCCGCGCCCGCGGTAAAATCCTGCCCGCCTTCTCGTAGCGCAGCGTCGGCAAAGCCGCAAAGCTTCTTCTTTTTCCGGCAGGATATCCGCGCATGTACGGCGAATCTACTATGCTAATAAACAATGTAAAGGGAGGGACTTCGCGTGGATTTAGCCGCTCTGTTAGCCGAAAAGAAAAAGAAGGCCGCCGAAAACAATAAAGCCTTCCAAAAGCCGCTGAAACCGGCCGGCGCCAACACCAACCGCCAAATGCCGATGCGCAAAGCGGGTCGGGGTAAATAAAACAAGCCAAAAAGGAGCTGTCTCAAATCTTATTTTGAGACAGCTCCTTTTTATGTCCTTATTTTTTCGCCGGGACAATGGGATGGCCGCCGAATTCGTTGCGCAGCGCGGCTACGACTTTGCCGGAAAAGGCTTCGCTTTGCCTTGTTTGCAAACGTGCGGCGTAAGATGCCGCAATCGTTGCAAAGGGCACGCCTGCGCGCCATGCTTCTTCGATCGCCCAACTGCCGGTACTGCCGCCGCCGACAACGCCGCCGATGCCCGCGAGGCCGGGATCTTTGACCAGCGCGTCATGCAGCAGTTCCATCAGCCAAGAGCGGATCACGCTGCCTTTGTTCCACAGCGCCGTTACTTGCGCCATATTAACATCGTACGGTCCTTCTTCAAGCAGTTCAAAGCCTTCACCGATCGCTTGCAGCATGCCGTATTCGATCGCATTGTGCACCATCTTAACGAAATGACCGCTGCCGCTTGGCCCGATATAGGCGTAGTCGCCCGCCGGGCTGCTCAAAGCCTTGAAAAGCCATTCGCTCTCTTCAAAAGCGCTACGTTCGCCGCCGAGCATCAGACAAAGGCCGCTGCGCGCGCCTTCCAAGCCGCCGCTGCTGCCGCAGTCGAGATAAGAAACGTCTTTTTCCGCAAAGCGCGCCGCACGCCGCACGGCGTCACGGTAAAACGAATTGCCGCCGTCGATGACGATATCGCCCGCCGCCAGACAGTCAAACAGCTGACCCGCTGCAAAACAGACGCTTTCCACCGCCTCACCCGCCGGCAGCATCAGCCAAACGACGCGCGGCTGCGGCAAAAGTCGCACCAGCTCTTTAATCGATGCCGTCGGCGTCGCGCCCTTCGCCGCGAGCGCCGCGACCTGGTCCTGCGCCAAATCGCTGACAACTACCCGATGCCCTTGCTCTACCAAGTGCGCTGCCGCGGCAGCCCCCATTCTACCGAGACCGATGATACCGCACGCGTTCATCCTACCTCCCCCTTTTTATCGCAATATAGCAATGCAGGATGTGAAAAAACGTTTCACATCCTGCATATTCTTTATACAAATCGTCGGCAATGTTTGTTTAGTCGCTGTCGCCTTCAAACATGCTGCCGAGCGCGCCAAGCGCGCCGATCGTGCCCACGCTGCCCAACAGCGCACTGCTGCCGTGACCGCCGTCGGCGCTGGTACCGCGGTTGGCATTGGCCAGAATCCGTCCGGCCAGTCGAGAAAACGGCAGCGATTGCAGCCAGATCTTGCCCGGCCCGCGCAGCGTCGCGAAGAAGAAGCCTTCGCCGCCGAAGAGCGCCGACTTGATGCCGCCGACCTGCTGGATGTCAAACTCTACGCTCGGCTGAAACGCCACGATGCAGCCGGTGTCGACATGCAGCACTTCGCCGGGCTGCAATTCGCGCTCGACGATCGTGCCGCCGGCATGCATGAAGACCATGCCGTCGCCGTCAAGTTTCTCCATGATGAAGCCCTCGCCGCCAAAAAGGCCGGTAAGAATGCGTTTCTGAAAGAAGATACCGATCGATACGCCGCGCGCCGCGCAGAGAAAAGCGTCTTTTTGGCAGATCAAGGTTCCGCCGACCGTTTTCAGATCGACCGGAATGATATTGCCGGGATACGGCGCGGCAAAAGCGACCTTAGCTTTGCCTTGGCCGTTGTTCGTAAACACGGTCATAAAAAGGCTCTCACCGGTCAGCAACCGTTTGCCCGCGCCGAGCAGCTTGTCCATGAAGCCGCCGCTGCCGCTGCTCTTCGAGCCGTCGCCGAAGATCGTATCAAGATCGACCGTCATATCTTTGTACATCATCGAACCGGCTTCCGCGACCGCACTTTCGCCGCGATCGAGTTCGACTTCGACAAACTGCATTTCCGTACCGATAATCTTGTAATCTATCTCATCCGTACGCAGCGCCGCTGTCGCTGCAGGGGGCAGGTTGGATACGCCAGGGAAGGCCAATTCGGAGACTTGCGGAATCGGTTTCCACTCGTCAAACCCTTCCCGCCAGGCAAAACCATTGTTGTTCTGGCGCGCATATTCCTGGGCTTTCGACAGTTCCATCGGCCCATATTGTTTTCCATCATAGCTGATATACCATTGCATCCGGATAGACCTCCTCAAATACAGACATCGTTGTTATTATAAGAGGTGTTCTTGCTTTTTGCCAAAACTCCTGCAAAGATTATTTTAAGCTTCCCAAGTCAGTTGGTCGCCGATTTGGCAGCCATGACGGCAGAGCGCGCCTGCGGCCAATTCGAGCACGGCCTGCGCCTTTTTTTCGCAAACAGTCTGCCACGGCATCACGCTTTCCAGCATCCCGACCACTTTTCCCTCCTGATCGAGAAAGACGACATCGACCGGCAGCGAGAGAAAATAGGTATTGAGGCAATTCGCAGGAACGATCAGCACCGCTTCATCGAGCAGCAATTCGTCCTTGCCGATGAGCCGCTGCAGTCGTTTCCAGAACGTATCCGCAAGATGCAACTGCCGGGCGATTACTTTCCGGCCTTGACTCCGGTTATACAAGCGCATATCGACGGCCTCCTTTCGCTGTAAACACACTCACTTCGCTTTATTGTCAGATTTTTCTGATTTCATTATACCATGCTCTTGCCGCTTCCTCAATCCGGATAAAAGAAAAGAGAGTGTTCCAAGACCTCTCTTGAAACATCTCCCCTATAATTTGAAGCTGACGCGCACCGCGATCCTCGTTCCCTGTCCAGGCGCGGACTTCAGCGTCAGTTCGCCCTTCAAGAGATTCACTCTTTCGCGCATCCCCATCAGACCAAAGCTTTCATTGCCGGAAGCCGCTTCCGCATCGAAGCCCCTGCCGTCGTCTTCCACTACCGCCTGGATGAAATCGCGATGGAATTCGACAAGCACGCGCACCTGCGTCGCCTTCGCATGCTTCTCGACATTGTTGAGCGCTTCCTGAATGATGCGAAAGAGGCCGATTTCGACATAGGCGTCGAGACGGCGTTCTTCGCCGATCACCTGCACCTCGCCGAACAAAGACTGGCGTTCTTTTATATTATCGACAATGCGCCGCACGGTCGGCACCAAACCCAAATCATCGAGCGTCATCGGGCGAAGATCGAAGATGATCTTGCGCGTTTCCTTCAGGCAACCGCGCACCTGCTCGCGCAATACGCCGAGTTCCCTTTTCGAACGTTCGACGTCGACGTCGATCAGGCGCTCGCAGACCTCGGCGCGAAAAACGATGTTCGCCATCGCCTGCGCCGGTCCGTCATGAATCTCACGCGACACGCGCCGCCGCTCTTCTTCCTGCGCCTTGATGATCTTCGCGCCGAATTGCTGCGTCTGCTGCATCGATTCGATCGTATTGACGACGCCGTCCATCTGATTGCCCAGATAGCCAAGCACCGCGCCGACCTGCGTGGTCAGGTCCTCCGCTTTCGCAACTGTGCCCTTAAGCGTTTTCAGGCGTATTTCCAAATCGTCGCGCTGACGGCGCAGATTCTGTTCCTGCTCGCGCGTCACGGCCAACTCCACTTGAAAATTCTTCGCTTCGTCGTACGCTTTTTTTATATCTTCTTCCGCATAGACGCGAAAGTTCCGGCTCACTTCCATCAGCTTAAGACGGGCGCGCCGTTCGCGTTTTTCAACCTCGTCCACTACGAAAATCACGTCAGCCGCTTCCTGTTTCACCCGTTCCAAGTCTTTTTTGACATGCTCCGCCTCGACGCGCGCCGCTTCGTAAATATCGTAGATCCGTTCCTTGCTCTTTTCTACGGCGGCCATCGTGTCCTTGACGATCTTATCGAGCATCTTTATATCCAACGTCTTTTCCGTCTCATCCATTGCCTATGCCACCCTGTTTCCGTCATTTAACAACCCGAGTCATACAAGGATTCGCTGCGCTCAAGCAATCTCCCTGCAAATTTGCCGCTTTCAAACAAGAAATTTTAAAAGAATGCGCGATCGGCCAGCGATCGCGCACTCTTTTTATAGACTGTCTTTAATCTCTTCCCAGGCCAAAATCTGCGTCTTGGCAAAACCGTTGAACGTCGTCGCCGACGCCGAGGTATAAGCGCCGCAGTTCGGCACATAGATCAGATCGTCCATTGCCAGTTTCGGCAGCATCCGATCCTTAAAGAGCACGTCCAGCGAATCGCAGCTCGGTCCGGCGATCGTCGCCGGATAGAGTTCTGCGTCGTCTTTAAACGTAACCAGTTCAAAATCCCAATGGTCGAAAATCACGCCGGAAAAACTGCCGTACAAACCGTCGTCAAGGAAATACCATTCCTGTCCGTTGCGAATCTGGCAACCGATCACGCTCGTAATCAGGTTTTGCGCCGTACCGCAGATGAAGCGGCCCGGTTCAGCCCACAGCTCGGTATCCGGGAACAGCTCGTCAAGCGCCGCACGCAACGTCGCAGCAATGCCGTCAACATCAACCTCATGCTCCAGCGTCGGAATCGGAAAACCGCCGCCGATGTCGAGCGTGCGCAGCGGCATGCCGAGCGCCGCCGCCTGATCAAAAATTTCGCGACAGGCCTTCAGCGCCGTCAGGTAGGCGTCCGGCGTCGTCGACTGACTGCCGACATGAAAGCAAAGTCCCGCCACATCGAGTCCGGCGGCCTTGGCTTTTGTCAGTAGATCAATCGCTTCATCCGGCCGTGCGCCGAATTTGAGGTTCAGATCGACCAGCGCATCGGGATTCACGACGCGTACGCGCAGCAGAACGCTGCCGCCCGGCGCCTCCTTGGCCATCTTGTCGATCTCGCTTTCACTATCAAAGGTAAATCTATTCACACCGGTCCGCCGAGCAGCCGCCAATCCCTGCTTTGTTTTCACAGGATTGGCGTATACGATACGCTCAGGGGCCACGCCCATCTGGGCCAGGGCCATAATTTCGCCGTCGGAGGCTACATCAAAGCAACCGCCGAGCCGCTCTAGGGTCCGGATGATTCTTTCGTCTGGATTGGATTTCATTGCGTAATACAAATTCACGCGCGGCAACCGTTCCTTGAGGAAACGATAATTGGCCTCAATTTGTGCCAGCGATAACACCAGGACTGGCGTGCCGTAGCGCTCCGCAACTTTTCTTACTTCAGTCTCCGTTAATCGAAATTGTCCGTTCATATCCCTCTCCCATCTTCTTATAAAGACTTTTATACCGATATGATTTTACCATACCGTGACCAAAGTGCAATAAAATCTTTTCACCGCACGCGCCTAGCGTGATATCATAGAGGATATCTTTCCGCGAATCGTTTATTTTAAGGAGGTGTCCGTTTTGGATTTATTGGCCTGCAGCCATGTCACGCTGCAACGAAATACGCAAACGATTCTGTCCGACATCACATTCGGCCTGCCGAATGAAAAACGTCTGGCGGTGATGGGCCCATCCGGTTCCGGCAAATCGACGCTCTTGCGCCTGCTTAACCTGATGCTCTCGCCGTCCTCCGGCAATGTCCTCTTTCAGGGCAAAGAAGTGGAGGCGTATCCGCCTTCCTTGCTGCGCCGCTTAGTCGGCTACGTGCCGCAAAAACCTTTTCTCTTCGGCAAGACAGCCGCCGAAGATCTCGCCTATCCACTCCAGCTTTGGAAGGACAAGGCGAAAGACGGCGAGCTGGAAAGCATGCTCGACGCGTTGGCCTTGCCTGCTTCGCTGCTGGAGAAGACGCCAGCGGAACTGTCCGGCGGCGAACAGCAGCGCATCGCTTTGATCCGTTCGCTGCTGGCGCGCCCCAAAGTCTTGCTGCTCGACGAACCGACCTCCGCTTTAGATGAAGAAAACAGCTTGCGTGTCGAAGCGCTGCTCACAGCCAAAGCAGAAGCGGAAGGACTGGCCTGGCTTTGGGTCACACACCAGGCCGAGCAGGCCCGCCGAATCGGGCAGGGGCTCTTGTATCTGAAAGCCGGCCGTTTGATGCGGCTCGGCAAAGTGGACGATGTTTTGGCGGAGGTGACGGTACATGAATGATCTGACACTGGCAATGACCTTTATTCTGGTTCTGATCGCGATGGCGATCTCCTATAAAGAACAGTTGGGTCTGGAAAAGGATCTGATCCTCGGCAGTATCCGCGCCGTGATCCAATTGTTTTTGATCGGCGCGGTACTGAAATTTGTCTTTCAAGTCGACAATCTCTGGTTCACCTCGCTGATTCTCGTCTCGATGGTCCTTAACGCGGCCTGGGTCGCAGCGAAGCGCGGCGCAGGCATCCCGAACGCACTCGCCATCGCTTTCGTTTCGATCGCCAGCGGTCTTGCGATTACGCTGACCTGTCTGCTCTCGGTCGGCGCGCTGCATTACCAGCCGAGCGAAGTCATTCCGGTCAGCGGCATGGTCGTCGGCAATTCGATGGTCGCCACCGGTCTGCTCTTTAAAACGCTGCTGCAGTCTTTCGCGGCGCAGCGCGGCGAAATCGAAGCCAAACTCTGCCTCGGCGCGGGCACGCGCGAAGCGAGTCGCGCGATCGTGCGCAGCAGCATCCGCACCGCCCTCGTCCCGACCGTCGACGGCATGAAGACGCTGGGCCTTGTGCAGCTGCCCGGCATGATGACCGGCCTGATCTTAGCAGGCGCTGATCCGCAGCTTGCCATCCGCTATCAAATCATGGTCGCTTTCATGCTGGCCGGCGCGGTATCGCTTTCTTCCTTCATCGCCAGCTATTGGGCCTGCCGCGGCTTTTTCAATCGCTATATGCAACTCATCTAATATTTATTAAACAAAAATGATTCTTCTTAATTTTTCCGCGTTGTTATTGTATAATGAAAGCAGATCGATCGCAGAGCGAGGTGACATACATGGACAACATTCTTAATTTAATTCAGAGCAACCGCTTGGAATATCATGAAAAACGCAACCAGTTGGCCTACGCCGCCGAATGTTCGCTGCCGTATCCGGCGATCAGCGCTACGGCCAGCAAGCTTTTAGCCGACGGCGTCCTGTGCGACATTTTTGAAGGCCACGCCCCTTACCGGCCGCGCTACATTCTGCCGGATTACGCCCGTTATCTGAAGCAGGGCAGCGAATATCTCGCAATCCAACCGCCAACCGACCTCTATGAGGCGGTCAACGCGCTCTTGATTCTCTACCGCTACGTCCCGTCGATCACCAGTTATCCGGTTTACCTCGGGCAGGTCGACGAACTGCTTGAACCTTTTGCTGCCAGTGTCTCGACTAATGAGCTGGATAAACTGCTGCGCCTTTTTCTGGTGCAGATTGACCGCACCTTGCCCGACGCGTTTGTGCATATGAACATCGGGCCGCGCGATACGCTGATCGGCCGGACACTGCTGCGTCTGGAAAAAGAATTAAAACAGGCGGTTCCTAACCTCTCGCTGAAATACAGCAGCGAAACGCCCGACGAATTCGCCCTCCTGGCGCTCGATACCGCATTGACGGTCGGCAAACCTTATTTCGTCAATCACGAGGCCTTAAGTAAAGAGGTCGATCCCGACTATGGCGTCGCCAGTTGCTACAATACGCTCTTAATCGGCGGCGGCAGCCACACGCTGGTTCGCCTCAACCTGAAAAATCTGGCCGCCAGCGCCGCCAGCCTCGAAGATTTCCTCGCCGACAAACTGCCGCTCGCAGTGCGCGCGTTGGCTGAAGTCATCAACGCGAAAGCGGACTTTCTCGTCGAACAGAGCCGCTTCTTCGAAACGTCCTTCCTGGCCCGCGAAGGCCTGGTCCGTCTTGACCGCTTCACCTCGATGGCCGGCATCTTCGGTCTTTATGAATGCGTAGCGCAGCTAAGCGACGGACAGCGGCTCGGCAGCGACGACCGCGCGCTGGAACTGGCAGAGACGATTCTCAGCGCGACGCGTCGCTTACTTAAAGAACAACCGGCCTCCTATTGCGCCGGCAGCGGCGACGCGCTCGCCTTTCATGCCCAGTCCGGCATCGACAGCGATCAGGACGTCACCGCAGGCGTGCGCATTAGAATCGGCGAAGAGCCGGATCTGATCGAACAACTGCGCACCGCCGCCAGACTGCAGCCCTTCTTCGACGCCGGAGCCAGCGACATTTATCTCTTCGACCAAACTGCGCAGGCGAATCTCTCCGGTCTGCTGCCGCTGGTAAAAGGCGCACTGCGCGAAGGCGTCCGTATCATGGCGCTGAACCGGCAGGACGGAGAACTGGTGCGCATCACCGGTTATCTGGTAAAACGCTGCGACATCGAAAAATATTTCCAAGGCCAGCCGCTGCGTGAAGACACCGTAAAACTCGGCGCGGAAAGCGTGGCGAATAATCGGATTTTAGAGCGCAGGGTACGCAAGTTATAAAAAAATACAAGCCGGAAGCACTGTTGCTTTCGGCTTGTATTTTTTTGCACGAGAACCTATTTCTTTAACAATTTTTCCGCAATCTCAAAACACTCTTGATAACTTCTTTTAAAAACATCAGCACCGAAGCAATAGATAAATATTTTCTGAATGCCGTCCGCTACTTCCTCGATACGATTTGTATCGCTTAGCACCACCATTACTGATGCAATTTCTAACTTATATTCATCAGGAGGGGCATGGCTCAGTAAATTTATAGGATCCCATTCATTAATGATTTCCGTTACTTCTTCTATATTCAAATCAAGAGCCCCCTTCGCCTACTAGCCTAAACAAGTTTATTCTTCTTGTCAGCAGCCATCCCGAATCACTCAATTTTTTGCATTCATATGAACCCTCAATCTCTCTTATTTTCAAGTTTTTTGCCGCTTTTGCCGAAAAATACGCTATATCGCCTAGCATATTTCCCCCAATGGCTAATTTTTCCGGCCTCTCAACAAGACCTTCTATTTCTGTTGCTCCAATTCCATAATACGGCTTAATGCTTTCCACCATATCCGTAAAGATGCTGCACAGTTCGACTACAATTTCAGTCTGTATTGCAGCATTCGCTGCATCCAACACCTCATATCTGTCGACAGAAAAAGAAACCTCTTTCCATTCGCTCTGATTTTCAATAACTGAAACTCTGGCGCTCATACTGTTTGCAAAACGATTGCTATGCAATATGATTGTTGGTGAAAATCCTTTGCCATACGTTTCGATAACTTGTTCTATTTCCTTTTTTTCGATATTTTTAAAAGTTCGCGAATTGCCGAACATCCATATCGGTCCATCAAGCCAATATGTGTATTCGCCTTTTTCAGAGCAATCAATTGTCCACGCTCTTTCTCTCAAACAATTCACGATTTTAATCAAAGCTTCTTCACTTGATAAGTCAGAAAGAAATGCTAAATTTATTTTGGCGCCCACTTTTTCACCTGCCTAATTAATAAACCTTCTTTGTACATCTTTTGATGCCTTACAATAATAGATTTTTTATTTTCAAGACAAATATCATTTTAGCAATATATCTTTCTGAAAGATATTCTAAATCGGTCGCTTCAAGCGCAGAGCATTATAAGCGTTGCATAACGGACAATACATATGCCTCTCAACATCCACTTCGCTCAGCTTCTAACATCTTTAACCATCAATTTACTTTTTCCGCACTCCGGACAGCTGATGTTTTTTGTCGGTTCTACGGCTAGCTGCCGAGCAGCCTCAAGCCACTTTTCACGTTGCTCAAAACTCATCGCTTCTCCTCCGGTTATTCTTAGGCGAGAAATAGGGCTTGCTATAAGCGCAGGTCGAGTGCCAACGGCGTAGCGTTAGCAAGGCCTATTTCTCGCCGTTTTCAGCGAAACAACCTCTCTCATTATATCCCAATTGGCCCTTTAATGGTTTGCTAAATAAAAAGTCGGAACCGCGGTATTAGCACCTCGGTTCCGACTTTTTTACTCTTCTATTTAAATTAAAACCCAGCCTTACGCAACAGTTCAATCGCTTGACGCGGCAAATACACCTTATCCGTTTTCGGCGCATATACGGTGATGCCTGTCATTTCGAGTTTCTGTCCGTTGAATTGGATGATGTTCTTGCTGAGCGGCAGACGGGCGTTTTTGCCGTCCTTGGTTGCTACCAGCACCAGGTTATTTTGATCTTGACGATCCAGGCTGGTCGTCGCGCCGATTTCCTTAAACAGTGCGCCGGCCTCGGCAAAGAGCTTGGCATCGGCCTGATCCAGGTCAAAACCTAAGCTTTCCGCACTGTGGTAGGCGATGCGGGTATTCTCCACCAACCCGGCCGGTTTATTCGGCCCGTAGGCGTAGAGCAAAACATCTTCGCCGGTATGACCGGTGGTCGTCCAGCCGATAATCGAACGCTGGCTGATGATTGGGCCAAGTACAGCAATCAACGTTCCCGGCTTCGCGGCCTGGATCGCCGCAATTTCTTTGTCCGTCAAATCATCGACGCCATAATAGCGGCCGACGATTTCTTGCACCCTCTCTGCCGAGCGGTCTTCACCGAGCATCCGTTCCACGCCTTCCCCTGTCAAACTTGCTTTGCGCAACGGATCGACCAACTGGCCGTACGGCGTCGTAGAATACGTCTTATCGCTTGTTTTGCTGCCGATCGCCATGCCGCCATTGCTATGATCGGCAAAGCAAAGCACCAGCGTATTGGCGTCGCGTTTGGCAAAATCAAGCGCTACCTTGATCGCTTCGGCATACGCCTTCGAATCGCTGATCACGCCGATGGGGTCATTGGAATGGGATGCCCAGTCCACCTTGCTCGCTTCGACGAAAAGGAAGAAGCCTTTGGGATTTTTGCTCAGCACTTCAATCGCCTTGCCTGTCATTTCGGCCAGGCTGGGCTGTTCGGGATGCAGCGCCGCGCGATCCATGTCATAGTCGAGCGCATCCGGCGCAAAGAGTCCCCACAATTTGTCGCCATGGTACTGCTTCATCGCCGTGCGCGACTCGACAAAACCATAACCTTTGCCGCGCAGGACTTCGATCAGGTTTTCGCCGTCCTGTCTTGTGCCGCCCTGCTCTTTCGGCAGCAGATATTTCTTGCCGCCCGACAGAACTACGTCAATATTCAAATAGACCTGCTGTTCGCCGATTTCCTCATAATTGTTGCGATCCGGCCAATGCGCCGAATAACCGGCCGGGCTGGCATGCTGAATGTTGGACGTCGCGACTAAGCCCACGGCCTTGCCCTGCAGCTTCGCGCCTTCCAATACGCTGGCGACCGGCTTGTACTGCAAGTCTTTGGCAACCGGCTGCAAGCCCGGTATCGTCGTTTCCGGCGGCAATACACTGATGAATTTGTCATCGGTCTTATGCCCGGTGGCAAAGGCGCTGGCCGCCGGAGCCGAATCGGTGATGATCGAATTGGCGCAATAGGTTCGCATCGCGCCGACGATGTAAGGATCCTGCGGCAGCAAACCGCCGCCTAAATACCAGCGCGTCAAGGTGGTGTGCGTCGTACCGGTTCCGTCGCTCATCAAAACGATGACGTTCTTTGCCTGTTCCGCCCATGCAGCGCTTGGCATGGCCAAGGCAAGACAAGTTCCCAGCAGCACGCTGGCCAAACTGCGTTGAAGTCTTCTCTTCATCTTTTCCGTCCTCTTTCCCCGCCTCATAAGGCAGATCAAAATTTTTCCGCCCACCGCTCTCTACGGCAGCCTGTCCTTCACCTAAAAAGACTTCTTCTTTCAACGAAAAAAGCCTGCCATTCATTGGATTTTTTTCCAACAATGAAAGAAGAACGGTATCCCGACTTCACATCTTTGCTCACTTGGCAAATTTAACTTGATAATGCCTGCGTTCTTTTGCCCTTCTTAGCCCTATGCTACGCTCACTATTTTAAAAAGACGGACGGGCTTCCGGCCAAGCATGCTCGCAGTTGCCTGCGCCCATCGCCATGCCCAGCATACGCGTCGTCCATGGCGCAATGCTGGTTGGAAACGTCCTGTTTCCAATGCCAATGGGCTTGTCCCCCGCTCCCTGCTCGGCGTCTTCGCCCTAAAGTCTTTTTAAAACAGTGACCGCAGCGGCCTGTTGGGGCGCACGTAAGAGACGTTTACTTTGTTTCCGCCATTTCATCCATTAATTTTAAAAGTTCAGTTACCCTAATACTAATCCTAGTCTGAGAAAAATCATCACAAAATTCCTCCGATACAATGTCAATGATTCTGACTTCCTCAACACTTTGCTTTTGTATTAGATATTGATTTCCTTCGTATTCTCCACATCTAAAATTTTGCCATTCAAGAAACCGATATATTGTTGAAAAAGTTTCTTTGTTTAACTCTGTTTTTAAAAAATTTTCTAATAGTCGATATGAAATTTCATTATTTTTTCTGATAAAGTCATCTTTGTCAAATAACTTATTCAAACTGCATCAATTCCTCACGTAAAATTTTATTAGAAAACAGCCTACCAATGTTCTCCACTTTTTCCGTCTCTGCCTACTACATAATACAGCCGCTTCTCTGCAACGTACAGAGAAACGGCTGTATTCGCTTAACGCTTTACGATATGCATGCTGCCTTGTTCGACGCTGAGGAAGACGTCGTCGCCCGCGGCAAAGACGGTTTTGCCGATCGGATTGTAATCCATCAGCATCAGTTCCTGTCCTTCCACGTCGATCTTATAATCCTGGTACGCGCCCATGAAAACCGAACTGGAAACACGCGCCGCGACTTGGCCGCTGCTTCCGATGTGCAGCGCTTCGGGCCGAAGAATGACTTTGATCTCGTCGCCGACGCTGAGCGGCAATTCGCTGGCCACTTCGAAGAGATGGCCGACGCAGCGAACCGTCACCGCTTTCGGCGCGACGGCCATGACTTCGGCGGGCAGAACATTGGCGACGCCGATGAAATCGGCGACGAACTGGGTCGCCGGCGTGTTGTAAATTTCATAGGGCGTGCCGATCTGCTCGACCACGCCTTTGTTCATTACGATGACGCGATCCGACATGCTCATCGCTTCCGCCTGGTCATGCGTCACATAAATGCTGGTGATGCCGATCTTTTGCTGAATCTTGCGGATTTCGCTGCGCATATAGACGCGCAGTTTGGCGTCGAGATTGGAAAGCGGTTCGTCAAAGAGCAATACCGACGGTTCCATCACGAGCGCCCGCGCCAATGCGATCCGTTGCTGCTGCCCGCCGGAGAGCTGGTTCGGCGCGCGTTCTTCGAGTCCGCTCAGGCCGACCAGCGCAAGAATGGCTTCCACCTTTTCGCGGATCACGGCCGCACTCAGTTTCTTGATTTTCAGACCGTACGCAATGTTCTCAAAGACATTGAGATGCGGAAACAGCGCGTAGCTTTGAAAAACCATCGCGGTGTCACGCTTGTCCGGCGTCTGATTGTTGACCCTTTCCTGGCCGATATAGATATCGCCGCTGCTCGGATTTTCAAAACCGGCGATCATGCGCAGGATCGTCGTCTTGCCGCAGCCGGACGGGCCGAGGAGCGTCATGAATTCGCCGTGCTTGATTTCGAGCGACACGTTGTCGACCGCACGCACCTGCTTGCCGCTGTGGCCGCTATATATTTTTTCCAGATTCTTTACCGTTACGCTTTTAAAGTTGGCGTCTTGCATCCTACCGTCCTCCGCTTCCTTATATTAACCTTGCATGTTCACCTTAATGCCCATCCGGTTGAGCAGCAGTTTCAAAATTCCGGTCACCGCCAAGACAATCACGATCAGCACCGTCGAATACGCGGCCGCGACGCCCAGCCGACCGACGTCGACCTGCGACATAATCGAAACGGTCAGCAGACTATAACTGGCCGAAACGAGGAAGATGACCGCGCTGACCGCCGTCATGCTGCGCACGAAGCTGTAGACCAGTCCGCTGAAGAACGCGTCCTTGATCAGCGGAATCGTCACCGAGCTAAACACCTTGAACGAGTTCGCGCCGAGATCCTGCGCCGCTTCTTCGATCGCCGGGTCGATCTGCTGCAGCGATGCTACGCCCGCGCGGATGCCGACCGGCATGTTGCGGAAGAGGAACGACAAAATAATGATCGTCGCCGTACCGGTCAAAACTAAAGGTTCCTGATTGTAAGCCAGAACGTAGCCCATGCCGACGACCGTGCCGGGGATTGCCATCGAGAGCATCGAGGTGAATTCGATCATGCTGCGCCCCATGAAGCGTTTGCGCACGATCAAAAAGGCGATTACCATGCCCATGATGCCGGTAATCGGCATCGAGAGCAGCGACAGGTATGTCGTATCGAGAATCGGTTTGAGGCCGAGCGACAGCACATAGCTGTAATGTTTCAGCGTCGGCGTGAAGTCGATGCCCCACAAGTTGACGAACGAGCCGTAAGGAATCAGCACATAGAGCAGTAAAATAAAGAGGCTGATCGCAAAGCAGGGCAGCCCGACGACCCAGCGGATCACCGGATCGTCAACCAGTTCGCGTTCACGCGACGGTTTTCCGGTAACGGTGACGTAAGAGCGGCCGCCGACCCAATATTTTTGCACGACGAACATGATGACCGAAATCAGCATCAGCACCGTCGCCAAAGCAGTGCCGCCCTTGATGTCGTAGTTGCCCATCGCCTGCAGGTAAACTTTGGCCGCCAGCACCGTGTAATTGCCGCCGATAACCATTGCGTTGCCGAAGTCGGCGACGGTCTGGATAAAGACGAGCAAAAAGCTGTTCGCAATGCCCGGCGTGACGAGCGGCAGAACGACGGTCTTGAAGATATGCCAACGCGATGCGCCCATGTTGCGGGCCGCCTCTTCGTACGACGGATCGATCTGCTTTAAGAGTCCGGCCAGCACCAGATACGCGGTGGGAAAAAACGCCAGGATTTGCACCGCCGCCAGTCCGGCAAAACCGTAGATGTTGGCGTCTTTGATGCCGAGCAGCGAATAGGTGATGAAACCGCGCTGACCAAAGAGCATGATGAACGCCATCGACAGCGCGAACGGCGGCGACACGATCGGCAAGATCGCCAGGATGCTGAACACTCTTTTAAAACGGATTTTCAAAAATGCGTCGGCATACGCGAAGAGAAAACCGATCGCGGTTGAAATGACGCCGACCACCACGCCCAGCGTCAGCGTATTGCCGAGTACGCGCATGTTTTCCTTTTGTTGAAACACTTCCTGGTAATATTTCAGCGTGAACGCGCCGTCCTTGCCGACAAACCCTTCCACCAGCACTTCATAAATCGGCCAGATGATAAAGATGATTAACGATATAATGACGGTGACAATGGTGGCCAACAGAATCGGATCACGCACAATTTTTTTCATTTCGTCTATCTGACGGTCAACAATACTCATAAACCACCTCTAAACTTTCCGGCGGGGCAATCGTCGATTGTCCCGCCGCCGTTTTGCCGCACGATTTATTTAATGGCATTGCTCCATTTTTCCACCAGTGCGCTTTTGTTTTTACCCGCCCAATCCAGATCGTATTTGATCAGCTTGGTCGCTTTCAATTCGTCAGCCTGTTTCGGCGCCAATGCGTCCGGATTTGTCAGGAACTGATAGGAGCCGACCGTTTGCCCGAGTTCCTGCCCTTTCTTAGACAGTACCCAATCGACGAATTTCTGTGCGGCTTCCTGATCCGGGCCGCCTTTGATCACTGCGACCGAACCGATCTCATAGCCTGTGCCGTCGCTCGGCGCAGTCAGGACAATATCCTTCATGCCTTCTTCGCGGTATTTGATGCCGTCATGTAAAAACGAGATGCCTACCATCGCTTCGCCCTGTCCTGCCATTCGTCCCGGCGCAGTGCCGGATTTCGGATAGGTCTTGACCTGCGCGTTAAGTTTTTTCATGTAATCGAGGCCTTTTTCTTCGCCCATCAGCTGCACGATTGTCGCCAGCATCGTATACGCGGTTCCCGAAGAACCCGGATTCGCCAAAACGATCTGTCCTTTGAATTCCGGTTTCAGCAAATCATCCCAGCTCGCCGGTGCAGCGACATTCTTTTCCGCCAGCAGTTTCTGGTTGGAGACAAAACCGAGATAGCCGACGTAAATGCCGGTCCAGTAGCCGTCCGCATCTTTAAACTGCGCGGGAACCTTGACCGCGTTAGGCGACGCATACTTTTCCAGCAGACCGTCTTCCTTCGCCTGGACAAACGCATCCGCCGGGCCGCCAAACCAGACCGAGGCCTTCGGCGCTCCTTTTTCCGCCTTGATCCGGCCCATGATTTCGCCGGAGCTCATACGCACCGCTTCCACCTTGATGCCGGTTTCCTTTTCAAATTCCTGCACCGCTTTTACCATATGATCTTCCATCAGGCCGCAGTACAGCGTCAGTTTCTGCCCTTTCGCCTCCGGCTTCGCACTTTGCCCGCCACAGCCTGCCAGCAGCGTGGACAGCATCAGCACCGTCAACAGCAGCGCCAGTAATCGGCTTCTCTTTTGCATAATACCAATCCCTCCTCCGAAAATAGCAGCCTACGCCGCTCTCATTTTAAATTATCGCACAGTTTCGAATCCTCAACTATCGGGAAGTTTTTTTACCATTGTCAGGATTATGCGCAAAAAGCATGTAAGAAAACTTCTTACATGCTTTTGCTTACAACATATGATGTTTTACCGCATAGCGGATCATTTCGCTCTTATGCGAGAAATGCAGCTTTTCCATGATCCTCGCCTTATACGTTTCCACCGTTTTGACGCTGAGCGTCAGTTTTTCGGCCACTTCGCTGCAGGAAAAACCGCCAGCCAAAAGTTTCAGCACCTCGCGCTCACGCATGCTCAGCGCCTGATACGGATCCTGTCCGTCATCCGGCGGCGCGCCGTCGGTCAGGAGCAGGCCCAACAACGCCTGTGTGTCCCGCTGGCTTAAATAGATGCGGCCTTCCTGCACCGCCTGAATCGCCTTGAACAATTCGGTATCGACCGAACTTTTTTGAATAAAGGCCATCGCACCGGCTTTCATCACCGCGCGAATATAATTTTCATCTTCATACATCGTCAGAACGATCACCTTAGTCTCAAGACCCAGCGCTTTAATTTCCTGCAGACATTGCATGCCGTCCATCTTTGGCATCGCCAGATCAAGCACCGCTACCTGCGCCTGCGTCTCCTGGATCACGCGCAGCGCCTCGCGCCCGTCGGAGGCTTCGCCGACCACCGCGATTCCCGGCTTCGCTTCGAGCAGCATCCTGAGACCCGCACGCAGCAGGCAATGATCATCCGCCAGTACAACCCGTATCGCTTCCGTCACGTTGCCGATTCCTCCTTCCAATTCGGTACGATCACGCGCAGCAGCGTTCCCGCCTCCGGCGCCGATTCGATCTGAAAACTGCCGCCCAGCAATTTTGTTCGTTCCATCATCCCAAACAAGCCGAGCCGGTTTTCCTGCACCGCTCGTTCCTGCAGCATCGGCGCAAAACCTTTGCCGTCATCGGCAATCGTCAGCAGCACATGATTCGCATGAATCTGCAGCCGGATCTCAACGCTGCGCGCCGCCGCATGCTTTAAAATATTCGTCAGCGCCTCCTGCACGATTCGATACAGCGCCAGCGCAATATGTCCTGTAATCGGATCCTGTCCACCCTGAACGCGAAAGTCGACCGCCAGGCCGTGCAATTCACGAAAACGGCTCAGGTGACGATTCATCGCCGCTGCCAGTCCCAAATCGTCAATCGCGGGCGGACGTAAATCGACCGCCAGATCACGTATGCCGTGCAGCGTGTCCATCGCCAAATCGCGCGCACTGCTGACAATGTTGCGCTGTTGTTCTTCCTGCAGGCTTTCCGCCAGGACGCGCATCGTAACCAAGAGCGTCGTCAGCGCCTGTCCGGTTTCATCGTGCAATTCGCGCGATATCCGGCGTCGCTCCTCTTCCTGAATTTGAATCAGTTGCTTTAAGAGCGTGTTCTTCACTTCTTCCTTGTTCGCAACTGCGGCAAGCAAGCGCTGCCGCTCCGCTTCCGCCTCTTGCAGAGCATGCGTGGCGCGCTGCAAACTCTCGCGTAGCGCTTCGCTTTCCGTATGCGCGTTCTGTCCCTGCACGCGGAACTGCCGCGCCAGCGCATGAAACGGCTTGGCAATCCAGACCGCAAGGCGATCCGCCAGCAGCCAAAGCGCCGTTCCCGCGAGCAGCATCTGCCCGAATAGACGCTGCGACTCCAGCGCATCAAGCGCCCGAAGTGCCTCCCAAGCGGCAATCAAGCCCAAAACAAGCGTCGCGGTCGAAAGCAGCGCCGCCGACAGCATCAGCTGTCCGTACAGACTTTTTTCTCTAAACCACTTCATCTCTTCGCCTCATCGGTTTATCGATTTTTTCTCATTGTAGCGCAGCGGTTCCCTAACACGCCTGCTCTCCGCCTCATCCGGCGAAGAGTTTGGCGTGTGATCTAAATCACATTTCACAAAGCGGCGCAGTATTATACTTTCATAATACGCTTCGCTGCAGCGAAGCAGAAAACAGGTGTATGAATATGACAACGCGCAAGAATCGTTATCGTCGGCTTAATCTGAAACGCATCATCACCTCGTCGCTCGGCGCGACGCTCGGCATCGCCAGCATCGCCTATCTTTCGCTCGCCGCAGGCATGCCTGCTTTAATGCCGCCTCTAGGCGCAACCTGCTTTATCGCCTTCGTCATCCCCGACAGCGCCTTTGCCCGGCCGAAGAGCATCATCGGCGGGCATCTTTTTTCCAGCGCCGTCGGCCTGTTCTTCCTGCATTTGCTCGGGCCAAGTCCGCTTTCCTTCGCACTGGCGACCGGATGCGCGATCGCAGCAATGCAGCTTTTGCGCATCCAACACCCGCCTGCCGCCGCGGATCCGCTTCTAATCTTGCTGCAACCCCCGCTCTCTTTCGATTTTCTACTGATGCCGGTGCTCAGCGGCAGCATCGTTCTGGCCCTGCTCGCCAAACTGTTCCATACGCTAATCGCGCCGCATCGCTACTACCGGATCGGCCTCTTTCATATCGCTAACAGCTGCGTCAAAAGCCAACTTTTCTTGCGCCGACTTACGAAGCAGTCGCGTATTTAAGCCTTAAGCGCAATGACCTTGCCTTGCTTTACTTTAAAAGCCGTCTTTTTTGTAAGACGGCTTTTTGCGCAGACGAAGCCTATTGCGTTTCGCACGTCTGCGCCGCCGCCAGCACCGATTCCAACAGACCGGGAAAGCGTTCTTCCATATCGGCGCGGCGCAGTTGAATGACATGCTGCGTCCCTTCGCGTCCGACCTGGATCAAGCCGGCTTCGCGCAACACGCGAAAGTGATGCGACATCGTCGATTTACTGACGCCGGAAATGAAATCGCTGCAGCTGCAGCGCACCCGTCCGGTCAATTTCGTTACAATCCCGAGGCGCGTCGGATCGCTAAGCGCATAGAGCACCGCAGTCAATTGCAATTCTTCTGTCTTAGGATGATGCATAATTTTCATGCTTGAATTATAACAAACAGGGTAGTATAATGCAAACATCGATAGTTCGATTACAATCAAACTATTTACATTGAACAACAGAAGGGATGATTATTATGGAATTGAAAGAAGCCTTGTATCAGCGTCGCTCTGTCCGTCAGTATACGCAGGAAGTCGTCAGCCGGGAAACAATCGAGGAGTTGCTGGATGCTGCAGTTCAGGCGCCGAGCGCGACAAATTCGCAGCCTTGGGCCTTCGCCGTGCTGCGGGGCGCCGAAGCGCTCGAAAAACATTCGACAGCGGCACGCGCTTTTCTCTTGCCGCATATCAGCGATGATCATCCATTGAGCAAATATAAAGCCGCGCTGGCCAATCCCAAGTTCAATATTTTTTACGGCACAGGCACGCTGGTGCTCATTTTCGCCAAGCCGAACAACATTCACGGCTTTGGCGACTGCTGTCTGGCCGCGCAAAATCTGATGCTCGCCGCGCATGAAAAAGGCCTCGGCAGTTGCTGGATCGGTTTTGCCAGCTATTATCTGAACCAGCCGGAGCAAAAAGCCGCATTCGGCATTCCTGCCGATTATGAGCTGGTTGCGCCGATCATTCTCGGCTATCCTGCATTGCCAAGCGCTGCGATCGCGAAAAAGCCGGCCGAAATCATCGCCTGGAAAGAGTTGGACTAGTTACGCATGAACATCTGCGTGAACCGCATCCTGCCCTGCTCGTTCATTGACGGACCTGGCAGCCGGATGGCTATTTTTCTCCAAGGCTGCAATATGGCCTGCCTCTACTGCCACAACCCGGAGACGCAGCAAAACTGCTGCCACTGCGCCTTGTGCCTGCCGGTCTGCCCGGCAGCGGCGCTGACGCAACAAGAGGGACGAATCGTACACGATCCGGAAAAATGCCTTGGCTGCGACGCATGTTTGGCGGCCTGTCCTCACTTTTCCACACCTAAGGCGCACATACTTTCTCTTGCGACTTTGCTCGAACGCATCAAACGAGCCGCACCGTTCTTATCGGGCATTACCGTCTCGGGCGGCGAATGCACGCTGCAGACAAGCGCACTCGTGCAGCTTTTTACAGAGCTGCATCGTCAAACCAACCTGACTGCCTTTGTCGATACGAACGGTTTGCTGCCGCCGGACGATCTTAGCACGCTCCTGGCAGTAAGCGACGGATTTTGTTTCGATCTCAAAGCCTTCGACGCTGCGCTGCACCAAAAACTGACCGGCGTCGGCAATCAGCTGATCAAAGAAAACTTACGCCGTACGGCGCAGGCGGGCAAACTCTATGAAGTGCGCACGGTACTAATCGAAGGCTATACGGATTCAGCGGAAGAAATCGACGCAATCGGCGCTTGGCTGGCCGGCCTGCCCGGATCTTTCCACTGGAAACTGATTCCGTTTCGTCCGCAGGGCGTGCGCAGCGAACTAAAGAATTTAGCCCCGTTCTCAAACGAACGCTATCAGGAACTGCTCAGCGTAGCGCGAAACCACTTGGGTACGCGCATAACAACAAGTCTTTAAGACTCCTAGATGCTCCAAGCATTGTCGTATCGACAACGCTTGGAGCTTTCTTTTTCTCACCATCTTGTTCGGCGCGATTCTTCGACTACAAATCAGCCCAGTATCTTCTACTGCGCGATAACAGGATTTCTGCTGCGCCTTAGCGAAATGGTAGTATCATCCATTTCTATCAAGGAGGGCACGTTATGGCACATCTCACTTCCCGCTCGGGCTATCACGACTTGGTGACGCGCATTAACAAAATGCCGGAAGGCGCGCCGCCGGACGACCTGCTTTATCAAATCCTGCGCACGCTTTTTTCCGAACAGGATGCCGCCATGCTCGCCCAACTGCCGATGCGTCCGTTCAGCGCCGCACGCGCGGCTAAAATCTGGCGCATTTCAAGCGCCGAAGCCCGCACGCGCCTCGAACGCTTCGCCGATCGCGGACTGATGCTCGATATGCCAGACCCCAAAGACGGACAGATTTTTCTTCTGCCGCCGCCCATGGCCGGTTTTTTTGAGTTTTCTTTGATGCGCATCCGACCGGAACTCGACCAGGGAGCCTTGGCGGAGTTATTCTATCAGTATCTTAATGTGGAAGACGATTTCGTGAAGGCGATGTTCGCTGAAGAGACGCATCTCGGACGCGCCTTCGTGCAGGAACCCGCTTTGCCTGCCGAACTGTCGCTGCACGTGCTCGATTATGAACGGGCCAGTCAGGTCATCGAAAACGCCAGCCATATCGCAATCGGCCTCTGCTATTGCCGGCATAAGATGGAGCATGTCGGTCAGGCCTGCGACGCGCCGCAGGACATCTGCATGAGCTTCAACAATGCGGCCGCCTCTTTGATCAAACACAAGATCGCGCGCGCGGTCGATAAGAGCGAATGCCATGAATTGCTGCATCAGGCTTATGAAGCGAATCTGGTTCAATTCGGCGAAAACGTGCGTGAAAGCGTGAATTTCATCTGCAACTGCTGCGGTTGCTGCTGTGAAGCATTGCTCGGCGCGCGCCGCTTCGCCTTTCTGCACCCGGTGCACACATCGAATTTCATCCCGCACATCCTAAATGAGCGTTGCAGTGGCTGCGGTAAATGCGTTGACATCTGTCCGGTCGAAGCGCTCAGCCTCGTCTCCGCCAACCGAGCCTCCATGCCGCGGGCGCGTTGGGCCAAGCTGCAGGAAGAACTCTGCCTTGGCTGCGGCGTATGTACGCGCGCTTGTCCAAGCAACGCGCTGCACTTAACCGCCCGTGCCAAACGAGTCATCACGCCGCTCAACTCGGCGCACCGCATCGTCAAGATGGCGGTCGAGCGCGGCACACTGCAGAACCTGATCTTCGACAATCACGCATTAACCAGCCACCGCGTAATGTCCGCCATTCTTGGCGCGTTGCTGCGTCTGCCGCCGATCAAACGCACGCTAGCCAGCGACCAGATCCAGTCGCGCTATTTTGAAGCGTTGATCCGTAAACTTGGCGTATAAGCCGAAAAGAGTCCGCCTTGCCGCTGCGCGCGGTAGAGCGGACTCTTTTCTTTTGCTTACAGCTTGCCGCTGCCGATGTCCATGATGGTCCGCGTCAATAAATAGAGGCGCGGCGCGATCGATCCGACTTCGATATATTCTTCCGGCGTATGGTCATTGCCGCCGACGATCCCCATGCCATCAACGGCGATCGAACCGACGATCGCGGCATAATTCGCATCGGAACCGCCGCCGGAGCCTTCGACTTTCAATGCCAGGCCTAATTCATCGGCATAGATCGCCTGCAGGTGCGCGGCCAGTTTATCGGTCCGCTCATTCTTGGCAAACGGCGGCCGGCCTTTGAACAAATCCACTTTCACTTCCGTATCCGCAATGCGCTTTTGGCGGATCAATTGGTTGGCGTCCTTGAGTATCCGGTCGAATTCTTCCGGATACAGCACCCGGACGTCAGCCTGTGCCCATGCATAGTCCGGTATCACATTGACCGGCGTTTTGGTTTTCTCCAACAGCGTCCAGTTCACCGTAGTCATTTTCCCAGCATCGTTCAAATTACTGAGTTGCAAAATCTGATTCGCCAGTTCCACGGTGGCGTTGCGCCCTTTTTCCGGTTCGATTCCGGCATGCGCATTGCGCCCCTTGACTTCGAGCGTCAGTCGACCGATTCCCTTGCGCCAGTTCATGATTGCATCACCGGGAATGCCCGGTTCCACCGAGAGCGTGTACTGATGCTCTTTAGCTGCCGCCATGATCGCGTCGCGTGACATGAGCGAACTCTTCTCTTCATCCGGATTGATCAAAAAGGTGATCTTCTCATAATCAGTGTAGTTCATCTCTTTCAAGAGCGCGAGCGAGTGCAGCGCCAACGTCAGGCCGCCCTTCTCATCGGACACGCCGGGGCCATAAGCCCTTCCGTTTTCCTGCTTGAACGGACGTTTTGCCGCGGTTCCCTCCGCATATACCGTGTCGGCATGCGCAAGAAGCAATATGCTCCCTTTACCGTTGCCGCGCAGCGTCGCCTTGATAATCCGCCCGGCCTGCGGTTTCTCGACTTGCGTCGTTTCCACTTCCGCGCCTAATTGCTGCAAACGTTCGATTAACAAACCCTGGAACTGGTTCAAGCCCGGCTCATAACCGCTGCCGCTGTCAATATTGACAAACTGTTCCAAGTCCTGCAGCACGGCATCCTGTTGCGCGACGCAGCGTTGCTGCAAATCGCTCTGCGGCGTTGCCGCCTGAGCCGGCGTGGCCGCAAGCAAAAATACGACCGCTAAAACCCCAAGCCAACGTTTCCATTTTGTACGCTTTTGCTTTGCCATTGACATCTCTCCTTTTGCACAATCCTCTACTTCTTTTATCTTCTTTGACAAAGATCGGTAAAGACCTGCTCGATTTCAAATAGTTTTCGGTCATTTCCATAAATAGCGTTTAATTTTTAAAAAGAAGAGGCTGTCTCAAATTATTGAGACAGCCTCTTCGCTTAAAACTCGTATTTTTCTTTCAGCATCCTCATCGCTTTCAGCAGGCCTTGGATCTGTTCCTCCGTATGATGGCTGTTCAGCATAATGCGGATCAGCGCCTGATCCGGCTTAACCGCCGGATAACGGAACATCGGCACGGAAAAGCCCATTTCACAAAACTCCTGCCAGATGCGCGCCGCTTTCTCATCTTTGCCGATAAAGACCGACGTAATGTAGCTCGGCGTTTCATTGAGTTGGCAGCCCATCTCGGCCAATGCGTTGCGCAAATCAAGCGCGCGGCGCAGATATTCATCCATGATCGCCGGATTCTGATCCAGTTTCCGCATCACATAGTGAATCGTGCTGGCGGTCGGCGGTTGAATCGCCGCAGTAAAGAGCGACGTTCCCGACAAAACTTCAAAGCCGTGGATGAATTTATCCGGGCCGGAAATAGCGCCGCCTTCCATGCCAATCGCTTTGGAAAAGGAAACCATGATGAACGTAGCGCGTTTCATTTCGGCATATTCTTTAGCAAACGGACGATGTTCCGGTCCATAAATCATGAAGCCGTTAGCGTCATCGACATAGCTGAGCGCTTCGTGCGCCTCGCAAACATCGAGCAGCTTGCCCATCGGCGCAATGCTGCCGTCAGCCGAATAGACGCTTTCAAAGATAACAACGATTTTGCTTGCCTTGCCTTCTAAGCGGTGCAGCACCTTGTCCAGATCCTTCGGATCATTGTGCCGGAAGACAAAGACCTGCTTGCCGAACTTCAGATGCGAGACCGCTTTCCAAAGGCTCCAATGGCTGTCGCGATCCAGAACGAAGATCGTGTCCCGGTTGTCGATGTTGCAGGTCGGGCTGAAGTTGAACTGGCTGCTCATCGCGTTGACGAAACCGATGTTTGCCAGCAGACCGCTGGCAAAGGACAGCGAACGTTCCTTGCCGGTGATCCGGCACAGTTCCTGTTCCATGCCCATGTGCGCCTGACTGACGCCCTGCGTAACGCGCGAGCCGCCAGTCACCAAACCATATTGATCGGCCGCCTGGTGAAAATGCGCCATGACGTCCGCTTCCTGGTGCGTATTTAAAATATTGATGCTGGCAAAGTTGACCATTGTTTGCTCACCATACTGGATGGTCGGACCAACCGGGCTTTGCGTAGTTAATAAATCAAAAAAGAAGCCTTCTTCAACGGCAGCATCAACAAAGGGTTGAAACCCCCAACGCGCCCTTACCTCTTCCCTTGTGTGCGTCGCAACAGATTCTGCGCTCTTTTGGCGATTCGGCATTTAACATATCCCTCTCAATTTCCATATTCCATGCCGCCTGATTATACGCCCGCAATCTTTGGAAATTCTTTAGATTCAGGCATTATTTTCTATTCCGGTGATAATATTTTAAGCCCGATAATTCCGGCGACAATGAGTCCGAGGCAAGCGATACGTCCCGCCTCCCGTGGTTCGCCAAGCAGAATCATGCCCATTATTGCAGTACCGGCTGCGCCGACTCCTGTCCAAACTGCATACGCCGTGCCGATCGGCAGTTCCTTCACAGCAGCTGATAGAAAGTACATGCTCGCGCCCATCGCCGCCAGCGTAAATGCGCTTGGCCCCAAACGGCTAAAGCCTTCCGTATATTTCAAACCGATCGCCCATGCTACCTCAAACACGCCTGCAATCAACAGCCAAATCCATGCCATCTTTTTCGCTTCCTTTCTTCCCGGTGAAAAGTCCTACTCCGTTATATCAGACATCGCCGATGCTGGCAATCTTTTTCTCTGCCAACCGTAACCAAAAATAAGCGAAGCTGTTGAAGATTTATTTTGAAACACATAAGTCGCTGCACGCCTCAGAGTGTGGACAATTGAAAATTTAAATGCGATAACACGAAGAAGCGAAGCGGGCCGATCGCATCGGCCTGGCGGAAAGAAAAGAAGAAGAATAAAAAATTCTTCCAACCTTCCTTTCTTCGACTCTTCGTGTAAAAATACCCCGCTTGCTTTCGTTTTGTCGACAGTCGCAAATCGCTGCACGGCTTAGCATTTAAAACAGTTAAACACGCAACGATTTCCGTGTCGCCTATGCCGCCGGTGCCTCAAATCGTTCTTTTTCAACCGTAACGTCCGGCATAGAAAAAAGCCGCCGCAAATGCGACGACTTTTTTCCTGGATTGGACTTTGACAAACTTGTTTATCATGATCTGCCAGGGTGCTGGCCCGGCAAGAATCAAGCGTTACTTAAATGATGCCGATTGCACGGCAGAGTACGAAAGCAATCACGCCGCCCGCCATCGGTCCGGCAACCGGAACCCAGGAATAGGCCCAGTCCGAGCTGCCTTTGCCGGCGATCGGCAGGATCGCATGCGCGATGCGCGGCCCTAAATCACGCGCCGGATTCAATGCATATCCGGTTGGTCCGCCAAACGACAGACCGACTGCCCATACGGCCATGCCGACCATGTAATTGCCGAAACCGCTTGCAAATCCGTTTGTACCACTGACGAACTTGCTGCCGAACGAAAGCAGGCAGACGAAGAGGATCGTCGAAGCCAGGCATTCGCAAATGAAGTTGGCCGTATAGTTGCGTACCGCAGGGCCAGTAGAAAACACGCCAAGTTTGAGCCCCTTGTCTTCGGTAATGGACCAGTGCGGCAGATAGATCAGCCAGACAAGCAGCGCGCCTGCCGCGCCGCCAAGCGTCTGCGCTGCCATCAGGCCAAGAGCAAGGCCGGGCGTATACGCCCCCATCAACATTTTAAAGAGCGTGACTGCCGGGTTCAAATCCGCCGAATTGCCGGCAGCCAGACCGACCGTCACCCCCATCAGGATCGCCATCGCCCAACCGGTGTAGATGACAATACAGCCGCTGCCGTTGCCTTTTGAATCTTTCAGTAGCACGTTTGCTACCACGCCGCAACCAAATGCAATAAAAATCATCATGCCAAAAAACTCACCAAATACATTAGACACCATCGTTACCTCCTTTTTTCTTTTGCGCTCCGCTCGTTCGCGACGCCCTCCGCGCTTCGCTTGCTTTTTATTATTGCAAGTTCCGTGCCAACTTTTTCCCACAGCAAATTTTTTTATCGTTTCCTGTTTTTTCGCGCTCTGCGGCCATCTTTTTTTCAACTTAGCGCCGCAAACGCATCGCCGCCACCGCCGACCGGTCGGGAATTTTTCCCCGCGGCCGGGAATTTTTCTCGGTCTTATTTTTCCGCAGACAAAAAAGAGCGAGCGACGCGCGTCGCTCGCTCCCTTCAGAACGTAGACGATTTTAAAATAGAATGGGTACGAATATAACACGAAGAAGCGAAGCGGGCCGATGCTATCGGCCCGGCAAAAAGTATGGCAGAATAATAAAATCTTCCCACCTTCCCTTCTTCGACTCTTCGTGTTAAAAAAATCCCGCTTGCTTTCGTTTTCTCGACAATCTCAAGGAAGCGAGCGGCATGCGCCGCTCGCTCCAGACCGTCGACAAAATGCACTTTACGCAAAGCGTAAGGTGCATTTTTCAATTTCAGTTATCCAATTTTCACTGCAAAAACGCAGTTTTTCGAAAAAACGTTGAAAAACAGGCGGTAATATACCCCT
>NZ_JAUAOA010000012.1 GCF_030542965.1 Azotosporobacter soli | reverse complement strand
GTTGGTGACCCGTAGGAGAATCGAACTCCTGTTCCAGCCGTGAAAGGGCCGTGTCTTAACCGCTTGACCAACGGGCCGTGAATGGTGACCCACGATGGACTCGAACCATCGACACCCTGATTAAAAGTCAGGTGCTCTACCAACTGAGCTAGTAGGTCCTAAAATAGAAAACTCGGCAAGATCGCCCAGCGTGCAGCGCGTAATGCCGAAGTTATAAACAAGTGGTGCCACAGGGCGGAATCGAACCGTCGACACGAGGATTTTCAGTCCTCTGCTCTACCGACTGAGCTACCGTGGCAAAAAAAAATGGCGACCCTGAACGGATTTGAACCGTCGATCTCCGCCGTGACAGGGCGGCATGTTAGACCGCTACACCACAGGGCCGCGAAAGGATAGTTTGGTGGGGGATGACGGGATCGAACCGCCGACATCCTGCTTGTAAGGCAGGCGCTCTCCCAGCTGAGCTAATCCCCCGAAAAAAGTTGGTGACCCGTAGGAGAATCGAACTCCTGTTCCAGCCGTGAAAGGGCCGTGTCTTAACCGCTTGACCAACGGGCCGTGAATGGTGACCCACGATGGACTCGAACCATCGACACCCTGATTAAAAGTCAGGTGCTCTACCAACTGAGCTAGTAGGTCATGTGTCAGTACCTGCTGACAAGATATGATTATACAGGAACATTCATAATCCGTCAACACTATTCTCGTATTTTACATTTTATTTTTTAATCGTCTTTTTTGCAGAGCGCCTGCTGGCGGCTGATAAATTCGCGCGCACCGTCATAGCCGGTATCTTTCAAGCGCTGGTTCATCGCTGCGACCTCGATGATACTCGCGATATTGCGTCCTGGGCGCACCGGGACGGTTTTACAGGGCAACTTGACGCCGAGAATCTCGCGCGTCTCCTCGTCGACGCCAAGGCGGTCATAATAGCGGCCATCCTGCCATTCTTCGAGGTTGATAATCATATGGATGCGGTGACGTTCGCGCACCGCGCTGATGCCGAAGAGGCGGCTGACATCGAGAATGCCGAGACCGCGCACCTCCATCACATAACGCAGCACTTCGGGCGCGCGTCCGGTCAAAGTATATTCTTCGCTGCGCGTGATCTCGACCGCATCGTCGGCAACCAGGCGATGGCCGCGTTTAATCAGTTCGAGCGCCGTTTCGCTCTTGCCGATGCCGCTGTCGCCGGTAATCATGATCCCCATGCCGGAAACATCCACTAAGACCGCATGCACGGTCGTACGCGGCGCGAGGCGTTCTTCGAGAAATGCCGAGAGACGGCTGAGAAAGGCGGTCGTCGCCAGTTTGCTGCGCAAGACAGGCAGTTTCTTCTCCGCGGCGCGCTCGAGCCAACGCGTCGGCAGTTCCTGGCCCGCGCTGACGACAAGGCAGGGAAAGCCGAGCTCGGTCAGGTCGTGCCAGCGCTTATAGGCGATTTCCTCGCCCTGTGCCGCAAGAAAGTCGAGTTCCGTATGTCCCATCAGCTGCACGCGCTTGGCGTCGTAGTAATCCGCATAGCCGGTCAGCACCAGGCCGGGTCGATTGACGTCCGCGACCGTTACCGCACGCGTCATATCGGCCTCGGTGATCAAAAGCTCCAGTTTCATCGCAGCGGCCATTTCCTTTACTGTTAAAGCTTCCATCGTAGTCTCCTTTTGCATTTAGCTTTGTCTGCCTTCTTTTCGCTTTCGCGCCCTCATCTTCCTGCCGAAAAAATCCGCCGCGCTTCGCTTTGCAAAAAATAGCTAAAAACCCCCGGCATTCGCCGGGGGTAGCGCCTGTTGACAAAACGAAATCAAGTGAGACGTTTTTACACGAAGAGTCGAAGAAGGGAAGGTCGGAAGAGATTTTAAATTCTTCCTTTCTTCTCGCCGGGCCGATAGTATCGGCCCGCTTCGCTTCTTCGTGTTATCGTTTCCTTTAATCCTTCTATTCGTTCCTGTTATCGTATTCTGTTTTTTCACTTGTCTACACTCTAAACCCCCGGCATTCGCCGGGGGTAATCGATTAAGCAAACATTTCGTGTAGGATCATCGTTTGATCACGACGCGGACCGACCGACACGATGCCGATCTTGATCTCAGCCGCTTCGCTGAGACGTTCCAGATAACGGCGCGCATTCAGCGGCAGGTCTTCATAGCGGCGAATCGCGGTCGTATCGGACTGCCAGCCCGGCAGCTCTTCGTAGACCGGTTCGACTTCGGCCAATACTTTGAGGCTGGCCGGGAACTCGTTCAGCGGCTGGCCTTTATAGGTGTAACCGACGCAAATTTTCAGCGTCTTCATTTCATCGAGAATGTCGAGACGGGTAATCGCCATGTAGTCGATGCCGCTCAGCTTGCCCGCATAGCGCACGACGCGCGCGTCAAGCCAGCCGCAACGACGCGGACGACCTGTCGTGGTGCCGTATTCATGACCGCGTTCGCGGATATGATCGCCTACTGCATCATGCAGTTCCGACGGGAACGGGCCTTCTCCGACGCGAGTCGTATACGCCTTGACTACGCCGACGACTTTGCCGATTTTCGTCGGGCCGATGCCCGCGCCGACGCAGACGCCGCCTGCGATCGGATGCGAAGAAGTGACATACGGATACGTGCCGTGATCCAGGTCGAGCAGCGTCGCCTGCGCGCCTTCGAAGAGGACTTTTTCGCCCGCATCGATCGACTCGTTGAGTTCATAAGAGGTATCCGCCACATACGGGCGCAGTTGTTCCGCATACGCCAAATATTCGGCTTTCACGGTTTCATAGTCAAAACCGTCCATATCATACATGCATTTCAGCAGACGATTCTTCGCCTCGATGTTCCTTTTCAGCACGAGCGCAAATTCTTCCGCATCCATCAGGTCAACAATCCGGATGCCGCAGCGGGAATTCTTGTCCATGTAGCAGGGACCGATGCCCCGTTTGGTCGTACCAATCTTGAAATCGCCGCGCGCGATTTCTTCCGCTTCGTCGAGCAGACGATGGTACGGCATGATCACATGCGCCCGGTTGGAAATCTTGAGTCCGGAAGTGTCGATGCCGCGCGCCTGAACGCCTTTGATTTCTTTCAGCAAGACGCCCGGATCGATCACGACGCCGTTGCCGATCAGACAGGTTTTGCCATTATATAAGATGCCCGACGGCAACAAATGCAGTTTGAATTCTTCGCCGCCCACCACTACGGTATGCCCGGCATTATTGCCGCCTTGGTAGCGGACAACCACGTCAGCCTGTTCCGCCAAATAATCGACGATCTTGCCTTTGCCTTCGTCGCCCCATTGCGTACCCATAACAACTACTGATCCCATAATTTCTCGTCTCCTTTGCTCCGCCGGAATTCTTATAATCCGAAGCGGGCCATAATTGTGTCTACATTACGCAGATAATAGGTGTACTCAAAGCAGGCTTCAATCTCCGCTGCCGTGAGGTATTTTTTAATTTCTTCATCGTTAATGACATTGGTTTTGAAATCGGCGCCTTCCATCCAGCGCGCCATCGCGTTTTTTTGCACCCAGCGATAGGCGTCTTCGCGCACGACGCCTTTATCGACCAGCGCCAACAACAGACGTTGGCTGAAGACCAGACCGCCGGTCTTTTCCATGTTCGCCTTCATCGCATCCGGATAGACCAAAAGCTTGTCGACGATATTGGTAAACTTGCGCAGCATATAATCGAGCAGCAGGAAGCTGTCCGGCAAAATGATCCGTTCGACCGACGAATGCGTGATGTCGCGTTCATGCCAGAGTGCGACATTTTCGAGCGCCGCCAGCGCATTGCCGCGTACGACGCGTGCCAGACCGGCGACGCGTTCGCAGGTGATCGGATTGCGCTTGTGCGGCATCGCCGACGAGCCTTTCTGACCTGGCGCAAAATATTCTTCGACTTCGCGGATATCGGTGCGCTGCAAATTGCGTACTTCCGTTGCAAATTTATCCAAGGAACTGGCCACGACAGCCAGCGTCGTCATCAGTTCGGCATGGCGGTCACGCTGAATGACCTGCGTCGCCAGCTTGGCAGGCTTGATGCCCATCTTGTCGCAGATATAGGCTTCGACTTCCGGGCCGACATTGGCATAGGTGCCGACTGCGCCGGATACTTTGCCGACGGATACGCTTTCCTGCGCGCGTTTGACGCGTTCGATGTTGCGTTCCACTTCGTCGAGCCAAAGCGCGAACTTCAGCCCGAGCGTGATCGGTTCGGCATGAATGCCATGCGTACGGCCGATCATCACCGTATATTTGTGTTCCGCCGCGCGACGCCGCAGCACCTGCCGGAATTTTTCCAGGTCGGCCAGGATAATGTCGCAGGCCTGATTCATCATCGAGCCGAGCGCGGTATCTTTTACGTCCGTAGACGTCAAACCCATGTGGATATATTTTGCTTCATCGCCGACATTTTCCGCCACTGCCTGGAGAAATGCCAGGATGTCATGATGCGTTACCGCCTCGATCTCACGCAAACGTTCCATGTTGAAATCGGCTTTCTCTTTAATCACGGCTACGGCTGCTTTGGGCACCTGTCCCAATTCCGCCATGATTTCCGCGGCATGGATTTCGACTTTCAAGATCGTACGGAATTCATTTTCTTCTGTCCAAATGGCCGCCATTTCGGGGTAGGTATAACGAGTAATCATTTGCACACGCTCCTACATTACAAATTTAATCTATCGAGAGCGTCTGATTCGTAAAATCAGCCGACCCATTGTCAACACGCGTCTGACCTGGCACATTTTTTCCCTTGAATATCATAGCACCTGCACTTTAGCCTGTCAATGGATTTTACGAATGATGTGTTTTTTAAGTTTTTTATTGTTCGGCTTTTTCGCACACATTCTCGACTAAAAGCGACAATTAATATAATTGTTCGGAAAAACAGGAAAAGCGCCCCTTAGCCCGATCCAAAAATCGGCTAAAGAGCGCTGCTTTGCTTTACTCGTTCCGCGGCGACAAGTCGACAAAACGAGTGAATTGTTTATGAAAGAAGAGACGGACCGTATCGACCGGACCATTACGATGTTTGGCGATGATAAGCTCCGTGATGTTCTTGTCTTCCGTATCCGGGTTGTAGTAATCTTCGCGATACAGAAAGGCGACGATATCCGCATCCTGCTCGAGCGAACCGGATTCGCGCAAATCGCTGAGCATCGGTTTTTTCACCTGACGCGACTCTACGTTACGGCTGAGCTGCGACAGTGCTATGACCGGCACCTGAAGCTCACGTGCCAGCGATTTAAGAGAGCGGGAAATCTCCGAGATTTCCTGCTGGCGGTTTTCGCCGCCTTTGCTGCCGCCGCTGCCTTGCATCAGTTGCAAATAGTCGATGATGATCAGTTTAAGATCATGCTCCACTTTAAGACGCCGCGCCTTCGAACGCATTTCCATGACCGTGATGCCTGGCGTGTCATCGATGAAGATGTTGGCGCTCGAGAGACGATCCGCGCCGCTGACCAGCTTTTCCCAGTCGTTCGGTTCGAGTTCGCCGATCCGGAGCCGCTGCGAATCGATCGCCGATTCGGCGCACAGCATACGCTGCACCAGCTGCTCCTTGGACATTTCCAAACTGAAGAAGGCAACCGTCCCTTTCGCCCTGATGCCGACATTTTGCGTGATGTTCAGAACGAAGGCGGTCTTACCCATACTCGGACGCGCCGCCACTAAGATCAAATCGGACGGCTGCAGGCCGGACGTCAGTTTGTCGAGATCCTTAAAGCCGCTCGACAGGCCGGTGATGCTGCCTTTGGAAGCATAGAGCTTTTCGATCTTGTCGAAGGCATCCATGATGATCGACTTGACCGGCGTAAATTCGTTGCCGGACTTGCGGTTCGAGATCTCAAGGATCGTCCGCTCCGCCTTGTCCATGATGTTGTTGACTTCTTCCGCTCCTTCATAGCCCATCGCCGCAATGTTGGTCGCGGCATTGATCAGCTGGCGCAGCAGCGCCTTTTCTTCGATGATGCGGGCATGGTACATGACGTTGGCGGCCGTCGGGACGCTGTTCGCCAGCGAAGCGACGTAGGAAAGGCCGCCTGCGCCTTCGAGCTTGTCATCCTTGCGCAGATGCTCGACAACCGTGACCAGATCGACCGCCTCGTTGCGATTAAAGAGATCCATCATCGCGGCAAAGATGCGGCCGTGTCCTTCCCGATAAAAATCTTCCATCCGCAAAAATTCGGCCACCTTGGAGATGGCCTCCTTTTCAATCAACATCGCGCCGAGTACAGCCTGCTCGGCTTCCAGGTTCTGAGGCGGTAAACGATCTAACATGAAACAGTTTCCTCCTCAGGTACTAAAATAATCGCCAGCGCTTCTTCGGCCGTTTCGACCGGACGGATCTTAAGGCCGAGATGATCCGGCGGAACATCTTTTTCGTTTTCTTTCGGAATGACCATCGTCGTAGCGCCTGCCTGCTTCGCACCATACGCTTTTTCGAATACGCCGCCGACCGCTTTGACTTTGCCCTGCAGCGATATTTCGCCGGTAACGGCGACGCGCTGACAGATCGGCCGACCGGTGATCGCTGAAATCACCGCCGCCAGGATCGCAGTGCCCGCAGAGGGTCCGTCGATCCGGCCGCCGCCGACGACATTGACATGGATGTCAAAGTCTAAGAGATCCTTGCCGGTCAGTTTTCTTACCACCGCGGCGGCATTAAAGACCGAATCCTTCGCCATGCTGCCCGCGGTGTCATTAAAGCGCATACCGCCTTTGCCTTTTTCCGGCGCAGGAAACGCGACCGCCTCGATCTCAAGGACTGAGCCCAGATAGCCCGCGACGCCAAGGCCGAAGATCTTGCCGACTTCCGCCGTATCACTCGCCTTGCGGCTTACATACGGCGTCATCCTGCTGACTTGCGCGACGTGGTAAACGTCGGCGGCCTGGATTGTGACCCGATGCTCGTTTTGGTTGTCTTCGCGATAAAGCGCGAGGCCGTAGGCGTCGGCCAAAATATTCACAGCCTTGCGGCCTTCAATCGTATATTCGCTGATGACCGCGGGAACGCTGTCTTCGAGTACAACGCCCAGTTTTTCCGCCGCATTGCGCACGATTTCCTGCACCTGTTGCGGCGTCAGCGGTTCGAAATAAATCTCCGCGCAGCGTGAACGGATCGCCGGATTGATGTCTTCCGCATCGCGCGTCGTCGCGCCGATTAAAATGAAATCGGCCGGTGCGCCGTCCTGAAAGAGTTTGCGCACATATTGCGGCACGTTCGGATCGGACGGGTCGTAATACGATGAATCGAACGAGACCTTCTTGTCTTCGAGCACCTTCAGCAGCTTATTCTGCAGGATCGAATCCATTTCGCCGATTTCATCGATAAAAAGAATCCCGCCATGCGCCTCGGTGACCAGGCCGGGCTTTGGTTCAGGAATGCCGCTGTCGGCCATTTCGCGCCGCGCTCCCTGGTAGATCGGATCATGCACCGAGCCGAGGAGCGGATTGGTAATGCCGCGCGAATCCCAGCGCAGCGTCGTGCCGTCGACTTCGATAAAAGGCGCGGCTTCGGCAAACGGCGTGAAACGCAAGCGTTTCGCTTCTTCCAGAACGAGGCGGGCGGCCGTCGTCTTGCCGACGCCGGGCGGCCCGTATAAGATCAGATGCTGCGGGTACGGCGAAGCCAACTTCGCGCGCAGCGCTTCCACCGCACGTTCCTGCCCGACAATTTCGCCTAAACTCGCCGGACGAACCAATTCCATCGCCGAACGCGTCAGTTCGACCTGATCGAGCGCTTCGAGATCCGCCAGTTTTTTAAGCGTGCCCGGATTTTCCGGATCTTTCGCCTCGTCCTTGATGATCTGCATTTTGATTTCCCGGATGTATTCTTGATGACGCTCTTCCATACGCTCATTCACTTTGCGTTCCATGCGCTCTTCGAGATTGCGCCGCGCCAGCATGTCGGCCAGCTCATCTTCCAGTTCGTCAAGCAGCGGCGGAACCTCTTCTTTGCTCGGCAAGGCCGCAAGCGTCGGGTCTTCAAAGACCAGGCGCTGTAGGCCAAGAACGCGCTCCGACAGTTTTTCTGAGCGCATCAGCGTCAGCGCATCGAGTTTTCCGGCTTTAAGAATGACCTTTTCCGGCCCTATAAGCGCAGAATACAGCCCATATAGGGCTGTAACGCGACGCAACATTTTATCTTCTTCCGAGTCTTTCACCTCCGGCGTTCCAGCCGTTGTCGACCCCAATAACTTGCTAAAAAAATCTTTCATGTATCCTACCCTCTCTCCGTCGCCCTTAGGCCTGGGCTGTCACATGCACCTGAATCTTGGCGCTCACTTCCGGGTGAAGCTTGATCGTAACAACATAAGAACCAAGGGACTTGATCGCATCTTTCATTTCTATTTTCCGTTTGTCGATCTCCAGTTGGTGCTGCGCCATGATCGCGTCGGCAATGTCTTTCGTGTTGATCGAACCGAACAATTTGCCGCCTTCACCAGTCTTTACCGGCAGCTTGATCTCGATCTTGGACATCTGCGCGGCCAGAACCTGCGCTTCTTCGGTCATGCGCTGCGCCTTGCGCGCTTCTGAAGCCTTCTGCTGACTAACTGTATTTACATTGGTGGACGTCGCCAGGATCGCAAGCTTCTGCGGCAGCAGAAAATTGCGTGCATACCCTTCGGACACCTCAAGAATATCGCCTTTTTTACCGAGTTTTTTAACTTCCTGTTGTAGTATTACCTTCATCTTCTTCACACTCCCCGAGATATTTTTCATTCAATGCAATGATCGTCTGCCTTGCGTCTTCCATGCTCGAGCCGCGCAGCTGCGCACCGGCCACGGTCTGATGACCGCCGCCGCCCAACTCTTCCATCAGGAGCTGCACATTGATTTCGCCCTGCGAGCGGGCGCTCACGCCAACGCCGTCATCCATCAGGAATAATACGAAGCTGACCGTCACCCCTTCAACGCCGAGCAGCATGTCCGCGACCTGCGCAGCCACGACTTGTGCGTTGCGGATATCCTGCGGGCAAATCGCCACGACCGCGCCGCCCTGCAGCATTTCTGCCTGATTAATGATTTGCGCTCTCGATTTGACGGTGTCAAAATCGAGGCGGAAGAGTTGCCGGACGAGAAACGGATCGGCTCCGGCGCGGCGCAGATAGGCGGCGGCATCGAAGGTCCGCACGCCGCTTTGCACCGAAAAGTTCTTTGTATCGACGACGATCCCCGCATAAAGCGCCGTCGCATCGAGGCGCGTCAGTTCGACCGTTTCATCGAAGTACATCAAAAGTTCCGTCACTAGCTCGCTCGCCGACGATGCCGACGGCTCGAGATAGACGAGCAGCGGATTGACGATAAAGCTTTCCGAACGCCGGTGATGATCGATGACCACGATGCGTTCGGCACGGGTCAGAAGATCCGGCGCCGCCGTCAGCATCGGATGGTGCACATCGACGACAAAGAGCAGCGTATCCGGCTGCAAAAGCGCTGCCGCCTGCGCCGGGCTGACGAACAGTTCCTGATAATCTTCATAGTCTTCCAAAAGATCTTTCAGCTTATTTACCGATATTCCCGGCTGGCTGACGACGATTTGCACCGGTTTCTTTAACTGATGCGCCATCCGGGCGACGCCGATCGATGCACCAAGGCTGTCGAAATCCTCGTTGCCATGCCCCATAATCAAGACGTTGCCGCAATCGCCGATGCTCTCGCGCAGCGCCTGCGCAACGATGCGCGCCTTGACGCGCGTGTTTTTCTCGACTGCTTTGGCTTTGCCGCCGTAAAACTGCAGCTTACCGCTCACGTGCACCGCCGCCTGATCGCCGCCGCGGCCAAGCGCCAGGTCGAGTCCCGCCTGCGCGCGTTCGCCGAGCGTATCGAGGCTCAGTTCATCCGCGGCCACGCCCATGCTGAGCGTCACCGGGATCTTGTTGCCGACTTGAATCGTCCGCACCTTGTCAAGAATATCGAACTTGTCCTGCAGGCAGCGCTCCAGCTGCTCGCGGTTGTAAATCAGGATAAACAGGTCGTCGGCATAGCGCTTCATGACGCCGTCATGTTCCGCGACCCAGGCGGAGAGCTGCTTGTTCACCTCGCCCAAAACGGCGGTGCGCAGCGTTTCATTCAAGCCCTGCAGCACATCGTCGTAGTTGTCGATCTGGATATAGGCCAGCACCGGCAGCGCCGCCAGGCATTCCGCCCGGCCTTTTTCGCTCGCCGTAATATCGCTGACGTAGAGCACCAAAAGCTCGCCTTCGCCGTCCTGCTCTGCCGGGCGATAAATCACCTGATAGTAACGGTCTTCATGCGCGATAATCTCCCGTCCGTCCTGCCCCATCATCCTCTCGATCGGCAGCTGCGGCCAAAGTTCCTGCACAGGCAGACCGATCTCGACAACTTCGGGAAACCACTGCGACAGTACGTTGTTGTACCAGTATAACCGTCCGGCTTCGTCGATCATCAGCATCGCCAGCGGCAAACTGCGCAGCGCGTATTCAGCGCCCTGTTCCACATTGTACGACATCGTGTCGAGATAACGGCTCATCGCCTTTTGCTGCTGCAAATAGCGCTCCCGGCCATACAAATAAAGCGCCACCAATAATATCGCGCCCAGTACGGCGACATGCGGATTGTAAAATACGATAACCGCCAATAATGCGGCGGCAACGGCTAAATAGATTCGTGTATCGAACCAAAAGGATGGTCCTTGCGGCATCACTGCGCCCTCCTACTCCTCCGCGGAATCCGATTTGCGGAGTCTGCGATAATCCAGCACCATATCGAAGGCGCCGGCTAAGATTACGATTTGCGTCAAGAATCCATTGGTGAAGACAAAAAAGAACAGCATTCCCCGGAATAAACGCGAAACATTATATCGTTCCAGGAGAAACACGGCCAAAGACAAGCCCTGCACGAACAGCATCGCGCTGCTGATGACCTGGATATTCATCGCAACGTCTTTCAGCCAGCCGATTTCGCGCGTCTGTCCCCAGTACAGCATCACGAGCGCCAGCACGAAAGCATACGCAATCGCTCTTGGCAGCTGCCAGCGGCTAAACGCCGGGAATTCCGGCAGCACATGACCTAACTTGCGCAGCACGAGGCGCGCCACCACATAGTTCAGATAGGTATCGACGACCGCGGCCATGACAAACCCGGCTGGCAGGATGATCTTGATCAGACTGCCGATGGTCGCCATGTTTTCCCGCATCTTGTCGAGCTGCTCACCCTGTATTCCCATCGACTGATATAATTCGAGACTCTGTTCCAGCGCTTTGGCCGCTATGTCACTCTGCCCGAACAAAGGATCGACGCCGCTGACCAAAAAAGCGATGCCCATGACCGCAGCCTTTGATAGCAGGGACGCAACGCTGCCTACCGCGAGCGTCTTCATCGCGCCGTACTTCTCCCGGATCGCATGTCCGAGCACAATGCCGATCAGGCCGAAGCCGACGACGATGCTTACCGCATGCAGCGGATGCATCAAAAGCGCAATCAGCAGACCGGCCGCCGCAGTGGTGAGCAGGCTCCATTTATAGCCATGCCTGACGCCAAGCAAGATGATCGGCACGGGCCAGATCAGATTGACAAAAGCACCGATTACCGGCAGATACGCACTCATAAAAGCAAACAAAATAGCGACTGCGGTCAAGATGCCGCCTTCCGCCATTGGACGAATCCGTCGATATCCCATAATGTACTCCTTTTTAACACTGCTCAAACGCTGCCCTAATCATGGCTTGAAACGTAGAATTTAGGCATTTCCTACTTATTATTCGCAACCTCTAAGCCCATTTCCTGCTTGCGCTTTGAAAGAAATGGCGCATCCATCCGTCTGCGGCGTTATTTCCCAGGAAATTTTCCGCTGCGCAGACGATCAGCTACCCGTTTGATTATGCTACCCCAGGAAGCATAATTTGTCAAACAATAATAAAGAAAACAGGACCGTCTCACTGCTTGTTGAGACAGTCCTGCTTTTCACTTTAATCAACGACTCCATTTTATGATCGCGGATCCCCAGGTCAAACCAGCGCCGAAGCCGCACAAACCGATCGTGTCGCCCGTCTTGAAACGGCCTTGCTTCGCCGCTTCATCGAGCGCGATCGGAATCGATGCCGCCGACGTATTGCCGTAGCGGTCGACGTTCACCATGATCTTGTCCATCGTCATGCCCAGTCGCTTCACCGCCGACTGAATGATGCGGATATTGGCCTGATGCGGCACCAACAGCGCAAGATCCGCGGTCGTCAGTCCGGCCGCCTCGAGCGCGCGCAGCGCGCTTTCGCCCATCACCTTTACCGCGAATTTGAAAACTTCGCTGCCGTCCATATGGATGATATGACCGCGTTCTTTTACCGATGCAAGCGATGCCGGTTCACGCGAACCGCCCGCCGGAATCTTGAGCAATTCCGCGCCGCTGCCGTCGGCCCCCATATCGAGGCCCAAAATACCGAACCCTTCTGCGGTCTCGCCAAGTACAGCCGCTCCAGCGCCATCGCCGAAGAGCATGCCGGTTTTTCGGTCATCCCAACTGATAAAACGGGACAGAGTCTCCGCGCCAACCACCAACACTTTTTGATAGAGGCCGGTCTGAATAAACTGCTGCGCAATGCTCATGCCGTAGATAAAACCGGAGCAAGCGACGCTGATGTCAAACGCAGCCGCCCGTTTCGCACCCAGCTGCGCCTGAACCAGACAAGCGGTACTGGGAAATGCCATGTCCGGCGAAACCGTCGCAACGATGATCAAGTCGAGTTCCTCCGCGTTGACGTTCGCATCCAAAAGCGCCCTTCGCCCAGCCTCGGCTGCCAGATCAGAGGTAGCTTCCTCCGGCGCAGCGACGCGGCGCGCACCGATCCCTGTCCGGCTCACGATCCATTCATCGGAGGTTTCCATCGTTTTTTCCAGATCCTTGTTCGTCACAATTCTCTCCGGCATATACGAACCCGTTCCCAAAATTCCAACCGCTCGTTTGTTCATCTTCTATCCTTCCCGCCTTATCTCTTACAGCGCTATCTTTATCATCATATTTTTCTGCATCCTTAACTTACCGCCCATTATACCACCTGATTATAGTACCAGGCAATAATAAAAGCAAGAAAAAAGAGAAGCCCAGTGGACTTCTCTTTACCTGGTTTTATTCAGCTGTAAACGGCAGCAATGCAATCATGCGTGCCCGTTTGATAGCCAGCGTCACTTGACGTTGATGTTTCGCACAGTTACCGGAAATACGACGGGGCAAAATTTTGCCGCGTTCGGTAGTATAACGGCGGATTCTGCCGACATCTTTATAATCGATAGCTACTACTTTATCGACGCAGAAGCTACAGACTTTTTTCTTTGGTTTTCTGCCTCTTTCACGTTTCACCGATCTAACCTCCCTTTAAAATGGTATTTCTTCTTCAGGGAAGACTTCCGTACCAAAAGAATTCATATCGAAACCATTGCCGGTTCCTTCCGTGCTGCCTGGCGCATTGACTGCACCCGGAGCACCGCCCGGAGCCGACTGTTTGCTGTCAAGAAATTCTACGTTTTGGGCAACTACTTCCGTCACGCGTCTTTTTTGCCCGTCTTGGGCTTCATAAGAGCGGATGTTCAGGCTGCCTTCCACGAGCACACGCCGTCCCTTGGTGAGATTATTACCGCAAACTTCGGCCAGTTTTCTCCAGGCGACAATTGGTACAAAGTCCGTCCGTTTGTTCTCGCCGAACCCGCTATCCACTGCCACGCTGAAGGAAGCCACTGCATTGCCGTTTTGAGTATAACGGACTTCAGGGTCCTGGGCGAGGCGCCCGACTAAGATGACCTTATTCATGGTATAACACTCTCCCCGGTCTTACTCGTCAATCTTGACGATCATGTGCTTGATGACGTCATCACTGATCTTCATTACACGATCCAGCTCAGCTACTGCTGCCGGAGCGCTTGTGAAGTGAACCAGACAATAAAAACCGTCCATTTGGCCGCTAACTTCATAGGCCAGACGTTTTTTGCCCCAGCGATCGATTTTTTCGATTTCAGCACCGTTGTTTTTCAACAGAGTCTCGAACTTTGCGATAACCGCATTGTTAGCCTCTTCTTCCAACGGCTTAATGATGTATACGACTTCGTACTTTCTCACGAAATCACCTCCTCCTTCGGTCATATGTCCCCCGGTAAGGGGGCAGGGAAGGTTTAACCTTCTAGACTAAGTTATTGTATCACTCTCACGCTGCTATGGCAAGTCGCTATTATAAAAATTTATGAATCAGCGCTGCGCTCAGCAGCAGTACTCCAAACAGCCAATGACAACGACGGATTTTTTTTTCGGCCAAATGTTTTTGCAGCCATACCCCTGTGCCCAGCACACACCCCAGCAGCAGAAACGTACTGCTTCCCATAAGCAGCTTGGGCGTTGCACCCGCCTGGTAATAAACCACATTCATCGCAGCATGGTTCACAGCCGTAGCCATCGCCACCCCGGCAAAGAGCTGATGCGCCAGGCGCCAACGCGCCATCAAAGCGGCAGGCCAAGCCTGTCCGGTCCGCTTCATTCGCCAACGAAAATATTTTTTCGCGCCATAATACGAGCCCGAGCCAAGCAGCAGGGCCAAGGTCAAGCGCCCCAACAGCGGCGCACTGAGCAAAGGCTCTTGGCTCAGCGAGTATTGACGCCAAAGCAGCGCGATGAACAGCCAGCAGCCGAGCCAAAGCGTCAGCCATTTTTGTGTTTCGTTTTCTCGCCCGTTCGTCATTTCATTTCGCCTCCTGCGTTTTTTTAAAACGGAAAGGCTCCGACCATGATGTAACTTTGCCGGACATTATCCATTGCGCGTACCATTGTCGCTGTGTCGTTCCACTGCATCGACTTATATAAGACATCGACGTGTTTGTCGGTGGCCCGCACCGCGTCTTTCAGGCGTTTGTAACGTTCTTCTTCCGGGCCTTTCTGCCAGTGCAGCTGATTGTTTTCCACCAGGCAATAGAGCACCAGCTTATGCTCGCGGATATAAGCGACGACGCGCGCCTTATCCTTTTCGGCGGTCTCGACCCCGTTCAGTTTCAAGAGCCGTACGCTGACCGCCGCCAGTTCGGCGTCATTGATCAGGTCGGACAGTTGGCGGCCGAGAAAGACTTCACGCCCTTCGAGCCGGATCGCTTCTGCGACCTGCGCAGTATATTGCTCTTTTTCTTCTTGGCTGACGACTTCGATCTCTTCTTCCTCGCCCAGCGCCTTTGCCACCTGGCGCACTTCCTGCGGCCAGGGTATGCCGGGCGGATTCGCCAGATAAAACGCGATCAGAGCGGTCATCAGGATGCCGAGCGTGATGCTGACCCATAAGGCAAGACGCGGCGTTTTTCGCCGTAAGGAAAGAGCGGTTCCCTTGCTGCTTTGCTGCGCGGCTCCTTCTGCCGGCGTTTCTGAAACAGCCTCTAGCGTTTCGGGCGCTTGCGCTTCGTCCAAAGGCGCCGCTGCGTCTTGCACTTCTTTTCCCTCTTCGTGATAAAAGGCCTGACATATGGCTCGCTCTAATTCTTCGCGGCTCAGATTCGGATTTTGCCGCATCTGTTCTTCGGCAAAGCGCATCATTTCCTCTTTGCGTTCAGCATCCATTCTTTATCACCCTCAGCTCCCATTTTCATCCTCATTTACCTTATTCCTCTTATTCCCTCTGTTTGCCGTGAACTCCTTCTCCGCTTTTGCTTCCGACAAAGAAAAAAAGAGCGGCCTTGACGCTCGGCTTTTTCAGCCCGGTCAAAACCGCTCTTGCTCTTCGTTAGACGTTGAAACGGAAGTACGTCACATCGCCGTCCTGCATGATATATTCTTTGCCTTCCAGACGAACCTGGCCTTTTTCCTTTGCCGCATTCTGGCTGCCGGCAGCAACCAGGTCGGTATAGGAAACAATTTCCGCCCGGATAAAGCCCCTTTCAATGTCGGAATGGATCTTGCCGCCCGCCTGCGCAGCTTTCGTGCCGCGACAGATCGTCCACGCGCGCACTTCCTGCTCGCCCGCGGTGATGAACGTGATCAAACCCAGCAGTTTATAGGCGGCTTTGATCAGCTTATCGAGGCCCGATTCGCTTAAGCCCGCCGCAGCCAAAAATTCTTTCGCATCTTCATCGCCAAGCTCGGCAATTTCCGATTCCATGCGCGCCGATACGACGACGACTTCGGCGCCTTCGGCCAGCGCATAGTCGCGCACTTTTTTCACATAGGGATTTTCATCCGGATTCGCAACTTCATCTTCACCGACATTGGCCACAAACAAGACCGGTTTAAGCGTCATCAACGCCAGATCCTTGATCATCGCCTGTTCGTCGTCGGTCATTTCCACGCGCCGCGCCGGCAGCGCCTGTTCGAGCATTTCGCGAATGCGCTGCAGAACTTCGCCTTCGGCTTTCGCTTTCTTGCCGCCGCTCTTGACGAGCTTTTGGTTGCGATCGATCCGTTTTTCCAGCGTCTCGAGGTCGGCCAGGCATAATTCCGTATTGATGATCTCAATATCACGCAACGGATCCAGTTCGCCTTCGACATGTGTGATGTTTTCGTCATTGAAGCAGCGTACCACTTGCGCGATCGCATCCACCTGACGGATATGCGCCAAGAACTTATTGCCGAGGCCTTCGCCTTTGGAAGCTCCTTTTACCAGACCTGCGATATCGACGAAACGCATCGCGGTCGGCACGACGCGCCGTGCTTTGCACATTTCCACCAGTTTCGGCAGGCGTTCATCCGGCACTTCCACTACGCCGACGTTTGGCTCGATCGTACAGAACGGATAATTCGCCGCTTCGGCGCCGGCTTTCGTAATCGCATTGAACAGTGTGCTTTTCCCTACATTCGGCAATCCAACGATGCCGACTTCTAAGTTGGTACTCATAACTTATTATTCCACCTTACTCGAATTTCTTTTTACCGTGCGGCACTGCTTTTTTGCTTGAAGCAAGTTTCGCATGCCCTTTTGATAACCCTTCCATTGTAGACGATTCCCGTTCCGTTGGCAATAGCCTACCTCGCTTCTGGAAAAAAACCGCTGCGACACGTTTTATCGCCGCTCAACACGAAGACACGAAGAAAAAAAGAAAGATGGGACGGATTTTTTCATACCCCCTTCCCACCTTCCACTTCTTCGTGTCTTTGTGTTAAAAAACGCTCCGCGTCGCTGCCGCGCTTACCGCCGGCTGCGATGCAAGGTTCGCCGCAGTCTGGCCGAGCCCAGCAAGATCATGATCGCGCCCATGAAGACGCCGCCGGTGATTTCTTCAAAATTCTTGCCATAGTCGGTTCCCATGATCAATAAAATGATTCCTGTTACCAGCGATGTGACGCCTACTGCTATTTCCAACTTCATTGCGAAGCCCTCCGTCTGCTTTCTATTGCCCACGCGTCGTGTCTGTTTTACTTACGATCCCGCGCACCGCTTTTTCAAATTTGGGCCGCGGCACAAGCACAAAGCGGCTGCAGCCCAGACATTTCAAGCCGAAATCCATGCCGGTCCGCGTGATTTCCCATTCGTTGCTGCCGCAGGGATGGCCCTTTTTCATCTTAACAACGTCGCCAACCTGATAAACGACCATCTTCACACCTCCTGATGCAGCATGCGCGGCGCCGGAATCTCGGCGGCCGCCAAGGCATCTTTTATTTCACGGCGCAAGGCCGTTTCCACCGTTGTTTTTTCCAGCGGTTTCGTCTTGGCAACCACTCTGGCAACGACCTCGCCGGGACGAAAATCGACCAGGCCGATGACCGTCGGCGCTTCCAAAAGCTCCGGCATCTCTTTTACGCGCTGCGCCGCACTGTCAAGCAGCGAGAGCAGCGTCGCCGCATCGGCCGCATACGCGACAGGCACATCGACGACCGCCAGCATATGCCCCCGGCTGCTGTTGCTGACCCGGCTGATTGAGCCATGCGGCACGACATGCAGGACGCCGTTGAAATCGCGTAGTTTGGTCACGCGAAAACCGATCTCCTCAACGATACCGGCCATGTCGCCGCAGGTGATGTAATCGCCTACGCCATACTGATCCTCCATTATAATGAAGAAACCCGTGACAAAATCGCGAATCAGGCTTTGCGCGCCGATGCTCAAGGCCAGTCCGAAGACGCCTGCACCGGCGACGATCGACGTGGTGTCAATTTCAAATTCTTTCAACACCATCAGCGCCACGATAAAATAAACCAGATAACGCAGTATGCTCTGCAATAGCGTGCTCATCGTCTTGGCACGCTGTTCGGCGAAATAAAAGGTCCGTCCGGCGAACTGCGCCACAACCAGACGCTCCATCAGGATGCGCGAAAGGCGCAGCGCGAGCAGCGCCATGATCAAGATGGCGGCCAGGCGAACGATCCGGTGCCCCCAGAGCAGCATCAGTTCAGGAGTTAGCGCACTCATAGCGTCACGACCTTTCTATCACAATTTGTTCATAAATGCGCCGCTGGCTGTTTCGGCTGAAGACTTTGCTCCAGGAAATTTTCTCTGCCGTCAGGCAATCGATGATTTCGTCAAGATGCGCGCGTTCAAAGGCAAGGCATTGCCCGCAACTGACCGAGATTTCGCGCGGCGTCGGCAACGCCGCATAGGCGATGCCCGCCGCCGTCAATTTGCGTTCCGCGGCAATCGCCTGATGAACGGAAAGAAACGTGATCAGGCAATCATATTCCGCATACAGGCTTGCCATTTATAAGGTAATGACCCGGTCCGGGCCATTGAGACCTTCCAGAATCACATACATGTTGGTCACTTCGCCGACCGCCAGTTGTTCTTTCAGGCCGTAAAAATCGAGGCAGGTGCCGCAGGACATGATCTGCGTCCCCTTCTGCTTCAGCTGGTTGATCGCTTCCAGCACCGGCGAGGATGCGGTCGCGAGTTTAACCGCGCTATTCAGGAGAAAGATCCGTTTCGGCTGAATTTCCTGCAGGCTGACAAAAAAAGCCTTCATTAAAAGTGCGCCCAACTGCGCATCGCCGCGCCCCAGCGTGTCGCCGGTAATCAGGTAGACGCTGCCGGTCAGTTGTCCGACTTCTTCCTCTTCGCCCGGCGTGCCTTTTAGGATCGTGATTGAAAAGTCGCCGCTTTCTTCTTCCACGCGAACTCCATAGCCGCAATTACTGGCAAACTTCACTACATTTTCTTTGGAAACTGCATTATCTACCAAGGTTGTCACCATTCCTTCCGCCATGCTGTCCAAAGCACGTTTGGTAACGATCACCGGCTGAGGACAGCCGAGACCTCTGGCATCCACTTTAATCATCGACATAAATAACACCTCTTCCCGCTTTGCTCACGCAACCAATGACGGCCGCTTCTTTTACCCCCGCGGCGTGCAGCGCCGCCACCAACCCTTCTGCCTGTGCAGCGGGCAGACTATACAGTAAGCCGCCGGATGTCTGCGGGTCAAAGCATAAATCTCGGATCTCTTCGCCGACTGTAGCCGCAAAAGAGACGTCCCGCACCAGCAGATACTCGCGGTTGTTATACGCGCCGCCCGGAACCAAGCCCATCGCCGCCGCCTCTTTGGCTTCCGGCAAGAACGGCAGTTTTCCGGCCGACAAGATCAGATCCACGCCGCTGGCAACCGCCATTTCCCGCGCATGCCCCAGCAGACCGAAACCGGTGATGTCGGTACAGGCGTTGACGGCAAAGGCGCGAGCCACTTCGGCCGCCGCTTTATTCAGCGTGATCATGCTTTGCGTCGCCGCCTCCGCGCCTGCAGGAAACAGCTCCGCTTTCGCTGCCGTAGTCAGTACTCCGGTGCCGATCGCCTTGGTCAAGACCAGCGCGTCGCCCTCTTTCGCTCCGGCATTCGCGAGTATTTTGCTCGGATGCACGATGCCGGTAACGCTCAGTCCAAATTTCGGTTCCTTGTCTTCTACCGTATGGCCGCCCACCAAAACAGCGCCGGCCTCGATGACCTTGTCCTGGCCGCCGCGCAAAATATCCTGCAGCACCTCTCCCGGCAATACGCCGATCGGAAAGGCAACGATGTTCATGACAGTCAGCGGCGTGCCGCCCATCGCATAGACGTCGCTCAGACTGTTTGCCGCCGCAATCTGTCCGAAAAGATACGGATCATCCACGAGCGGCGTAAAGAAATCGAGCGTCTGAATCAGCGCCGTTTCTTCATTTAACAGGTAAACGCCTGCATCATCGGCCGTATCGATGCCGACTAAAAGGCGAGGATCCTGCGGCTTCTTCAGCTCGCAGAGCAGGTTTGACAGGGCGCCCGGCCCCACTTTGGAAGCTCAACCGCCGCTGGTCGTGTATTGCGTCAACTTAACCGTCATCATGATCCCTCCCTTCGCCGACCGCCGTTTCTTCTTTCATTTCCCCTCTATTCGCGCGCCAGGCGGCGAAATCCTGCCTCACTTTTTCGGCGGTTCGATCTGCAGCGGGCAATGCTGAGCGTACTTTTCCGGATCGCACGGTTCCAGATGAATGACCACCTCACAAGGCGCCAAAGCTTCGCCGATCTCGCCTTCCAGTTGATCGGCCACCGCATGCGCCTGCGCCAAATGCATCTCACGGTAAAGCACGATGTGCATGTCGACCTGGCGATGGCTGCCGGAACGTCGCGTACGCAGCTTATGATAGTCGACGATCTCGTTGTGTCTGGCGACGATCTCTTTGATCTGCTCTTCTTCTTCCTGCGGCAGGCTGATGTCGGTCAGTTCCTGAAAGCTCTTGCGCGTCATGTCATAACCCGCTTTAAAGACGATCAGTGCGACCAAGAGCGCAATAGCCGGATCGATCCAAGCCCAGCCCGTAATGCGGATCACCGCCAAGCCGATCAGGACGCCGGCAGAAGTCCAAACGTCCGCCTGCAAATGCAGCGCATCCGCTTCGAGTGCCTGCGAGCCGGTTTTTTTCGCCACTTTCATCAGTCGCCTGGAAACGAAGATATTGACGACGACCGAAAGCAGCATTAAGGCCATGCCGTATTCGAGCATCTCCGGCGTGTGCGGCTTGAAGAGCTTGCCTGCGGCCTCATAAACGATCCAGATCGCAGCGACCACAATCAGCATCGCCTCGATTGCCCCGGATAGATTCTCGAATTTTCCGTGTCCGAACGCATGCCGTTCATCCGGCGGCCGGTCAGCCTGGCGCACCGCATAATAAGCGATCACCGCCGCCAGCAGGTCGACCGCCGAATGGGCCGCTTCGGAGACAATACTTACGGCGCCGGTATAAAAACCGACGATCAGTTTCAACACGACCAAGAGCGTGTTGGAAAAGACGGACAGCTGCGCTGTACGTTGTTTCTCTGTCAAAGTTATGCCCCCTTTTTTTCTTTTTTTGCTCAAAATGCATAGAAAAAGCCCGTGAGGCCGTTTTCACGGTCCCACAGGCTTTTAACCCTGCTGCTTCATGCCCGGCTGCGCCGTCTGATCGACGACCGCCTGATCCTGTGTCAGTATTTTATCACAGTTTTCGGCACGCTGTAAATAGTCAGGCACGGATCTCAACCGCATGAATCACAGGGTAACCTTTGGCGGCGAGACGTTCTTTCAGTTCCTCAATTTCGCTCTCGTCGATGCGAATGATCAGTTCTTTTCGGCCATCCGGCAGCGGGCACGTCACCATGCTGCTGATGTTAAGGCCGAGTGCGGCAAAGACGGCGGTGATTTCATGCAGAGCCCCTACGCGGTCATCCGCAAGATCGATCGTCAGACGCGTTTTGCCTTCCGTCAGACCCATCATATCGACAAAGGTCTTAAAGAGATCCGTCTCGGTGATCACGCCGACCGCGCCTCCGCTCGCATCGCTTACGACCAGGCCGCCGATCTTGTGATTGTACATCAAAAGCGCCGCTTCTTCGATTGCAGCATCGGGTGCGATCGTCACAACATCGCGCTGCATGATTTCCTTGACGTGAAGTTTTGCCAGGAGATAATTCAATTCGTGCACCGACAGGCTCGTGGCCTGCGACGGCGAAACGGTGCGCAAGTCGCGGTCAGTAACGATCCCCACCAGCTTGCCGCCGTCTACGACCGGCAGTCGTCTGAATTTGTGACTGCGCATGATCTCGACCGCGTCGGCAATCGTCGTAACGGAAGTGATGGTAACCGGATCGGCTGTCATTCGATTACATACAAACATGCAAAATCCTCCTCATCCTACTGTCATTAACCGCCCAGATATGCTTTGCGTATCTCTTCGCTGGCCGCGAGTTCTTTCGCGTCGCCGGACAGACTGATGCGTCCGGTCTCGAGCACATAAGCCTGATGCGCAATCGACAGTGCCATATGCGCATTTTGTTCCACCAGCAAAATCGTCGTTCCGCCGGCATTGATCTCCTGGATGATCGCAAAGATTTCTTTTACCAGGAGCGGCGCCAGGCCCATCGACGGTTCATCCAGCAGCAAAAGACGCGGCCGGCTCATCAGCGCCCGACCCATCGCGAGCATTTGCTGCTCGCCGCCGGACAGTGTGCCTGCCATTTGCGCGCGGCGTTCCGCGAGGCGGGGAAAGCGTTCAAAGATCTTGTCCAAGTCGGCTGCGATCCCTTTGCTGTCGCTGCGAATGTAAGCGCCCAGTTCCAAATTCTCCAACACCGTCATATTGGCAAAAACGCGCCGCCCTTCCGGCACCTGCGAAATTCCTTTTTTTACGATGTCCTGCGCCTGGATGCCGGCAATCGATTTTCCTTCAAATACGACGTCGCCTGTTTTGGGTTTCAAAAGTCCGGAAACGGTGCGCAAGATCGTGCTCTTGCCCGCGCCATTCGCGCCGATCAGCGTGACGATCTGGCCTTCATCGACCTGGAGGCTGATGCCTTTCAGCGCATGAATCGCTCCATAATATACGTTGATGTTATCGACCGTTAGCATCAGTGCACCTCCTCGCCCAAGTAGGCCTCGATGACCCTTGGATTGTTCTTGATTTCCTGCGGCGTTCCTTTGGCGATGATGCTGCCGTAATCCAAAACGTAAATCCGCTCACACACATTCATAACCAGGTTCATATCATGTTCGATCAAGAGGATCGTCAAGTTAAACTCTTTGCGAATCCAGCGGATCATTTGCATCAATTGCTGCGTTTCCTGCGGATTCATCCCGGCTGCCGGTTCATCGAGCAGCAGCAGTTTCGGCTGCGCCGCCAAAGCACGGGCAATTTCCAAGCGTCGCTGTTCGCCATAAGGCAGGTTCTTCGCGATCTCGTCTTTCTTATCCGCCAGCTGAAAGATTTCCAGAAAGCGCAACGCCTTTGCCTCAATCTCTTCTTCTTCCTTAAAATAGCGGCCCATGCGCAAAACCGATTCCACCAAACCGTATTTCACGTGAAAATGATAAGCGATCTTCACATTATCGAGAACCGACAGATTACTGAAGAGACGGATGTTCTGGAAGGTTCTTGCGATGCCGCGCTGCGTGATCTGATAAGGCTTTAAGCCGACTATGCTGCGTCCGTCAAATTCGATTTCGCCTTCGCTCGGTTCATATACGCCGGTCAGCAGGTTGAATGCCGTCGTCTTGCCTGCGCCGTTCGGGCCGATCAGGCCGACCAGTTCTCCCTGGTTGATATCCACTTCAAAATTGGAAACTGCCCGCAAGCCGCCGAAGACTTTGGACAATTTAGTTGCCTTTAGCAGTGTCACGGTTCTTCCCTCCCCACAGACGCCCGAATATCGCCAGGCTCAGTTCTTTATTGCCAAACAGACCCTGCGGCCGGTACAGCATCAAAATGATCAGCATTAACGCATACGCGATCATCCGCCATTCCGGGTAGCTGGCCAGCGCCGCCGATACGAACGTCAGTAGGATGGCCGCGGTAATGGAACCGGTGATGCTGCCGAGGCCGCCCAAGACGACGATCGTCAGGATGTCAAACGACTTCATAAAGGTAAACGAAGCCGGATGCGCGATATAGAAATAATGAGAGAACATCGCACCGGCCACGCCGGCAAATGCCGCGCCGATCGTGAAAGCCATGACCTTGTACTTCGTCGTGTCAACGCCCATCGCTTCTGCGGCGATCTCATTCTCACGAATGGCCATGCAGGCGCGGCCATGACTCGAGTTGATGAAGTTCTTCACAAAAAAGATCGTAAAGATCATCATCCAGAAGACCCAGGTAAAGGTGGTCAGACGAGGGATGCCCATGAAACCGGATGCACCGCCGACATAAGGGATATTCAGGATCGTGATCCGGATGATTTCGCCAAGACCGAGCGTCGCAATCGCCAGATAGTCGCCGCTGAGGCGAAGCGTCGGCAAGCCAATGACGAAACCGAGAAACCCGGCCGCCGCCGCGCCGCCCATGATCGCAACGATGAACGGCAGATGCAGTTTTACCGTCAGTACCGCGCCAAGATAAGCGCCGACCGCCATAAAGCCGGCATGGCCGATGGAAAACTGTCCGGTGAAACCGTTGATTAGGTTCAAGCTGACGCCCAGCATGATGTTGATGCAAATCAGAACGATATTAAGCTGCCAGAACGGCCCGATCACATCGGTGGCAATCAGACTCTGTCCGAGCAGGTACAGCGCCAGGCAACCTCCGAGCGCGATCAGGTCGCGTTTTACTTTATCCGACATTTTCGTCACCTACACTTTCTCGCGGACATTTTTACCGAGCAGACCTGCTGGCTTGAAGAGCAGGATAATGATGAGAATCCCAAAGGCGGCCGCATCACGGAACGTCGAGGAGATAAAACCGCTGACCATTGCCTCGATCACGCCCATCAGCAAACCGCCCAGCATCGCGCCGGGAATAACGCCGATGCCGCCTAGGACCGCTGCGACAAACGCTTTCAGTCCGGGCATGATGCCCATCAGCGGATCGATCGAGTTGTAATACACGCCGACCAGTACGCCCGCGGCGGCGGCCAGGGCCGAGCCGATCGCAAACGTATAAGAGATGATGCGGTCGACATCGATGCCCATCAGCATCGCGGCATCGGTATCATAGGATACGGCGCGCATCGCCTTGCCGACTTTGGTCCGCTGCACCACATAGGTCAGTACAAGCATCAAGAGTACCGCAACGGAGAGGATCACGACCTGTTGGTTGTTGATGATCAAACCGCCCCACAGTTCATAGGTCTGCGTCGGAAAAATTTCCGGAAACGTCCGCGGCTGCGGCGTCAGGAGCAGGATGCCGCCATACTCGAGCAGCAGCGAAACGCCGATCGCAGTGATCAGGACCGCGATCTTCGGATGATTGCGCAGCGGCCGGTAGGCGAGTTTTTCGATGATCATCCCGGCGATCGCGGCGCTGACCATCGCCAGCAGCAACGCGGGGAAGAACGGCAGGTGCAGCGTCGTCGTCGCAAAGAAGCCGACATACGCGCCAACCATATAAATATCGCCATGTGCAAAATTGATCAGTTTAATGATGCCGTACACCATCGTGTAGCCGAGGGCGATCAACGCATAGATGCTGCCTAAGGAAATTCCGTTTATCAATTGCTGCAGCACCTGTTGGGTAATGGACGTCATTTCCATGCTGCTCTCCTCCTTTTATCTGCTTTCGTTCTTTTAGAATCGGACATAAGAAGGGATAAGGCTTACGCCTTATCCCTCCACTGCGTGAAATGATATTGCCTGCCGAATCGTTATGGATTTACCTTTTCCTTAAAGGTTTGTTTGCCATCCTTCATTTCAATGATAACCGCGCTCTTGACCGCGTCATGCGTCGCATTCAACGTGATGATTCCGGATACGGCCTGATAGTCTTTCGTCTTGGCCAGTTCATCCTTGATCTTCACGCTATCGATCGCATTTGCGCGTTTCATCGCTTCAATGACCATCATCGTCGCATCATAAGCCAATGCGGCGAACGCATCCGGCATTTCATTGTATTCCTTCTGATACGCCGCTACGAATTGTTTGATGGCCGGACTGTTATCATCCGGTGAATAGTGGTTGGCAAAAAACGTATTGTTCAGCGATTGCGCACCGGCAATTTCCGGTAATTTAGCGGAATCCCAACCATCGCCGCCCAGGAACGGGACTTGCAGTCCTATTTCACGACCTTGCTTGATGATCATCCCGACTTCCTGATAATAACCGGGAACGAAGATGACATCCGGCGCGGCCGCTTTTAACTTGGTCAGCGTCGATTTGAAATCGGTATCTTTCGCCAGATAGGCTTCTTCCGCTACGATCTGTCCGCCATTTTTGATAAAGGTCTCTTTGAAAAATTGCGCCAGACCTTTCGCATAATCGCTGGAATTGTCAATGTACAGTGCCGCCGTTTTCGCTTTCAGGCTGCGCGAGGCAAAGTTTGCCATGACCGCGCCCTGAAACGGATCGATGAATGCGGCCCGGAAGAGATAGTCTCTGACCGCTCCCGTTTCCGGGTTGACCGTCACTTTAGGATTGGAAGCCGTCGGGCTGATCGCCAGAACCTTATTGTCCTGATTCACCTGCGCTCCGGCAATGACGCTCGAGGATGCGATCGGTGCGATCACCGCCGCCACCTTATCCTGCGTGATCAGCTTTTGCATCGCGTTGGCGGCCTCAGCCGCTTCGCTTTTGTTGTCAGCCAGTACGAGGCTCAACTGTTTGCCGAGCACGCCGCCTTTGGCGTTGACTTCCTTGATCGCCAGTTTTGCGCCGTTGCTGGCCGATTTTCCGAAAGAAGCATTGTTTCCGGTCATCTCCAGATTGGCGCCGATCTTAACGGTGTCCGTTCCGCTCTGTCCGCCGCAGCCGGTTACCAGTGCCGTTGCAAACAGCGCCGCCAGCAGCAGGCTGAAAAATCGTTTCCCTTTGTTCACATGAATGTCCCCCTCTTGTCAGATAGCACTTCATCCATTTAGCAAAGACATTTTTCTTTTTTCATTTTAATTTGTCTCTTGGCAATGGATTTTTGTACTTCACATAGTGCCATTATAGGAGGGACTCTTTCTTCTGTCAAGGACATTTATCGGTTTTTGTCTTTTTCATTCTTTTGTGCCGGACACTTCGTTTTCTGAAAGAGATTTTTTCATTCTTTACCCGTTTGGTCTTTTTCCAGGAGACATGTCTTTTTATGGAAAAGCAGGGATAATGTTTTACCTCTTATCCCTGCTCTCTATCACAACGGGTTACGGATTCACTTTTTCTTTAAAGGCCTGTTTTCCATCTTTATATTCGATGACAACGGCGCTCTTTACCGGATCATGTTTCTCGTTCAGTGAAATGATGCCGGTTACGACCTGCAGATTCTTCGTCTGTTCCAGCGCATCTCTGATTTTTGCCGGTTCGGTGCTGTTGGCGCGTTTAATCGCGTCGATCAGCATCAGTGCGGCATCATAACCCAGTGCGGCCAGTGCGCTTGGTTCTTGTCCGTATTCTTTCTTGTACGCTTCGGCAAATTTAGCCACGCGAGGATCGCTGTCCTGCGAGGAATAATGGTTGCTGAAGTACGTGTTGTTCAACGCGGCGGCACTTGCCACTTCAACCACTTTTGGGTCATCCCAGCCGTCGGTTCCGAGCAGCGGAACGGTTACGCCAAGTTCTCTCGCCTGTTTGACGATTTTGCCGACCTCTTCATAATAGGCCGGAATGAAGACCACATCGGGGTTCATGCCTTTGATCTTGGTGATCGTAGCTTTAAAGTCCTGGTCTTTTTGCAAGAACGCTTCTTTGCCTACGATCGTACCGCCAGCCTGCGTAAATGCGGCTTCAAAGGATTCCGCCAAGCCTTTGGAGTAATCGGAGCTGTTATCGACATAAATGACTGCGGTTTTTGCTTTCATCGATTTGATCGCGAAGTTTGCCATGACATTGCCTTGGAACGGATCGATGAAGCAGGCTCTGAATGCATAAGGCCGCGTTTTGCCTTCGTCAACCGTGATCTTCGTGTTCGTACCGGTCGCGGTCAATACCGGAACCTTGTTGTCCTGTCCGACCTGCAGCGTCGCCAATACGTTGGAGCTGGCAACCGGTCCGAGAACCGCGACGACCTTATCCTGGTTGATCAGCTTGGTGATTGCATTGGTCGCCTCAGAAGGCTCCGACTTGTTGTCCGCCTGCACCAGCGTAATCTGCTTGCCCAGCACGCCGCCGGCCGCATTGACTTCTTTGAACGCCAGCTGAATTCCATTTACGGTTTGCTTGCCGAAATTGGCAACCCCGCCGGTAAGTTCAAAGTTTCCGCCGATTTTGATTTCTTTCGAGTCTGCCGCCGGAGAGGAACCACAGCCTGCGGCCAACAGACCGAGCATGCCGACGGCTAAAAGCCCTCCGGTAAGTGATAACCATTTTTTCTTCATCGCTTCCATCCTCCTTGTCTGCTGAACACCGTTTCTTGAACGTCGTCGCTCCGTTGTTCGATTTACAACTTTCCACAACTTGTTTTTCACGCGTCCGCCGCAGAGCTATTTTTGTCTACGTGTGTAATTATATTCAGTCTCTTGTCCTCTGTCAATACTATTTTTAAGACAAAATACATTTTTAGTTCTTCTGAGAAAAACACAAATCCGCATGACGCAGCCATGTTTGTCAGTTTTCCTTTTATTCGGCAATGCAAGAAGAGGCGGCTCTCTCTTCACCGAGAAAACCGCCTCTTCTTTGAGACTTATTTATTCACTTTTACATTTACCCCGCGCTATCCATCGACGTGAGATAAAGCAGACTCTTTCTTTTTTTGTAATTATATTAACCATTTCATCACTTGTCAATCTTTTTTTAAAAGTTCCTTTCACACATTCCTTTTGCAGTGTACAATTGCTTTTTGTTCAGTAGCAGAGCGGACGGCGATGCGCCAGCAAGGGCAGCTCCTGTCTGACTTTATCGAGCAAACTCAGATCCAGCTCGACCACGAGCAGCGCCTCCGCCCGGTTCGCTTTCGCCAGAACGCGGCCCCACGGATCGACCGCAAGCGAGTTGCCGTATGCCTGATAGCCTTCGCCCTGTGTCGGCGCCGGTGAGACGCCCAGCGTAAAGACCTGGTTGTCGACAGCGCGTGCACGCAACGTCAGTTCCCAATGCGCCGGACCGGTTTCCGGACCGAATGCACCGGGATAAATCAGGATTTGCGCGCCTTTCAGCGTCATTGAGCGCGCAAGTTCCGGAAAGCGCATGTCGTAGCAGATGCCGAGACCGAAGACGATTCCGCTGCCTTGCGCAACGGTGATCTCACGCCCGGCGCAGAGCGTCGCCGATTCTTGAAAAAAAGTTCCGCCCGGGATATCGATGTCAAAGAGATGCATCTTGCGGTGACGCGTCAGCAGTGTTCCCTGCGCGTCAAAGACAAACGCCGTATTGTAGAGGCTGCCCCGGTATCTTTCCGGCACCGATCCGCCAACGACGAGCATCTTTGTTTCTTTTGCCAGTGCGGCAAGACGCTTTAGCGACGGCCCTTCCGGCCAGGTTTCGGCGTAGTCGGCAAACAAACGGTTGTCATAGGGACAGTTAAACATCTCCGGTAGGACCGCGATCGCACAGCCCGCATCGGCCGCGCTGCGGATGAGTTGCGCGGCTTTTTCCAGATTGGCCTCTTTATCCGCCACAACCGTCATTTGACACAGGGCCGCCTTTATCTGCATCTTTTTTTCCTCCCGCTTCTTTTTCTTTCATAGTTTCAGTTTACTCCGCACCGACCGAAAACTCCTGCCTCTTTTGCCGTGCGAGAAAAGATAAGCACCGCGCTGCGCAGGGAATCGTCCTGCGCAGCGCGGTGCCAAGAATAAAATCAGCTGTTGTAGATCGTTATCGGCGTTGCATTGCCGTTCATCGACCAGATGCCGCAGGGGCAAATGCCGGCGCAGACGCCGCAGCCGATGCATTTCTTTTCATCGGTGACATACTCGAAGCCGCCTGTCTCGATTGCTCTGCGCGAAATCGCTTTTTCCGGACACGATTTTTGGCACATATGGCAATCGCGGCAAGTACCGCAGCTGATGCAGCGCTGATAATCCTCCGTGGCTTCCGGCACATCGCATGCGGCGCACTGCTTGAAGTAGGCGGTCGTCAGGCGACGGCTGTCAATCCGTTCTTTGCGCGGCGCCTGATACCTTTCGTTCATCAGCCACGCATGCACGGCCTTGGCCGCATTGCCGGCGGCACCGATCGCATCGACCAGCCGCCCGGGTTTTACCGTGTCGCCGGCGGTATAAACGCCTTCGGCGATTCGATACGTCTCATCCGGTTTCAGATAGCCGCGTTCGCGCACGATCTCATCCGGCAGGAAGCTCAGCTCCGGGCTTTCGCCAATCGCGATGATCACGGTATCGGCAGCAATAAACGTCCCTTCGGTCGTATGAATGCCGCTTTCCGTCACTTCTTTGGCGCTTACCGGCCAAAGCAACTCGCCGCCCAGATCCTGCACATGCTCGATTTCTTTTTCATCGGCCGCCGGTTTTTGCACGTCGATGCAAATGACTTTCTGCGCACCCATCCGATAGGCGCCGACCGCCGCATCCATACCGGAATTGCCGCAGCCGATAATGACCACTTTTTTGCCGACAGCCGGATTTTCGCCCCGGTTGACCTCTTTCAAAAAGTCGATTCCCTTGAGGATGCGTTCATGCCCCGGCCAGGGAATGACTCTTCCGACATGCGCGCCGCTGGCGACAATGACCGCATCATGCTCTTTGCGCAAAGCAAGGAACATCGCCGCATCTACCATGCTGTTCGGCTTGAAGGCAACGCCCACATCCTTGATGCGTTGCAATTCGCGACTGAGAATCTCTTCGGGCAGGCGGCCGCGCGGAATGACCTGCTCCATCTTGCCGCCGAGCTTCGCATCGCCTTCATATACGGTGACTTGGTGCCCTTGCCGCGCTAAGTGCCAGGCGGCGGTAAGACCCGCTGCGCCGCCGCCGATAACGGCGACGCTTTTGCCCGTTTTAGGCGCAGGCACTTCGCCCGTCGTCTCCAGTGAGTAGCGACCCAAGCGGCCAATCTGCGCGGAAATGTCGACCTTGCTTCGCGTACAGTCGTCCATGCACAAATTGGGACAGACGCTGCCGCATACGGAGCCGGGAAACGGCGTATAGTCGAGGACCAATTTATACGCTTCTGCCACTTTTCCGTCACGCAGCAGATTATAGCGCTGCTGCGAGGGGATCGAAGCCGGACAGCTGAATTCGCAAGGCGCGGCATATCTGGCATTTTCCCAGACCGGCACTCGCTGGCGATAGATGCCCTGCGTGACAAGGCCGATCACCTTGAAATCGTCCTGCAAAACATCGCTGAAAATGCCGCCTTTGACCCAATCCTCTGCGCGAAAGCTAAAGACGTCGGTGTTGGCGCCTTTCGCCCGTTCATCATAGGTCAGCGGAACGACTTTGCTCCATTCGCTCCAAACGGTCAACTCTTTTTTTAACTCCTGACGCTCCAGCGAGCCGAGAAAATCATCCATTCGGCTCATCAGGTATTCGATATCGTCCTGGACAAGCGGCTGTATCTTGACATCCTTTTTGGACACGCCGGCTGCCGTGCCGCGAAAATAGAGCGTCCCGCCAACCATGCCCGTACAGGAGCGATCTCCGAGCACCGATTCAAAGTCGTCGCAATCATAGCCGCAAACGACCGCAATGCCGCCTGACATGAATTCAAAGGAAAAACTGCCGCTGTTCTTCAGCACCCAGAATTCGGGCGGCGCATAGAGCGGATCATGCTTCATCAGCGAACCGGAACGCGTACCGGCCCGTCCGCCGATATAGATGCTGCCCGATGCCGCACAGTGCGCGGCCGTATCTCCGGCATCGCCTTTGACGACGATCTTGCCGCCGGCATTAAGCCAGCCTACGTCGGCCGAGGCGGAACCTTCCACGATAATTTCGGTATTTTCGAGACACATCGAGCCGACGCGCTGGCCGGGATTGGTCACGAAAAAGCGCAGCGTCTTCCCTGTCGGATGCCAAAGCGGTCCGCCGATATCGTGCTGGCCTGACGCTTCTATCGTAAATTCATGTTCGCCGTCCGCCAGCGCTTCATTGATCGCCTGCAATAGCGCCTGCGTCGACATGCGCTGGTTTCCTTCAAGACTATTCAGTGTAAACATGGCCTGCTCCTCCTAACATACATACTGGATCGCCAGCTTGTCGGCAATCGCCTGTTCCGTACTAACCAAGGCGTCTGACCGACCGACCGGCAGCGAGCTGTTGCCGATCGGCGCCATCAGCTTCTTCAGTTCGGAGTCCAGTGCCAGCATGTAATTGACGATGTTTCTCGCCGCCAAGTCGACATTAAGCCGCTTCGCCAAGCGTGGATCCTGCGTACAAATGCCCGCCGGACATTTGCCGGTATTGCAGGAATTGCAGCGGCCGTTCTCATTGCCGACGCAGCCCATCAGCTGGATCAGGATCTTGCCCATGAAGATGCCGTTTGCGCCTAAGCAGATCATTTTCAGCGCATCGGCCGCGGCATTGCCGGTCAAACCTACGCCGCCGCCGGCCCAAAGCGGTATCTGTCCCTGACGGCCCTGTTTCACCGCGGAAAGGTAGCATTCGCGGAGCTTGGAAACGACCGGATGCCCGGTATGATCGAGCGAGACTTCGTTCGCCGCTCCGGTGCCGCCTTGAATACCGTCGATGAAAAAACCGCCGCAGATGCGATACGGATCACGCATCAGGTTATTGTATACGGATACGGATGTCGCGGACGCAGCGCATTTTATCGCGACCGGAACGCGGAACTTAAACGCCGCATTTAACGACAAGTGCATTTTTTGTACGGATTCTTCAATCGAGTACAAGCCCTGATGATTCGGCGGCGACATCAGATCCGCCTTCGGTACGCCGCGAATCGCCTGAATATGTTCGGCCACTTTTGCCGCCGGCAACAATCCGCCATCACCCGGTTTTGCGCCTTGACCGATTTTGATCAGGATTCCGGCCGGATCGACTTTCATGCGCGGCATCGCTTTGATGATCCGGTTCCAGCCGAAGTGGCCGGAAGCAATCTGCAGGATCATATATTTCAGCTGCTCCGATTCCAGCAGTTTTACCGGCATGCCGCCTTCGCCGGAACACATCCGTACCGGCATGTTGCAGCGTTCATTGAGGTAAGCGGTCGCCAGCGCAATGGCTTCCCAGGCTCGCGTTGAGAGTGCGCCGATCGACATGTCGCTGAAGATGACCGGATAAATCCAATTTACCGGCGGTGTTTTGTCCGACAAGTGAAGTTCGCCGCCCTGCGCGGTAAAAGGAAGTTCTTTTGGGCCGAGCACGCGGCCAAACGGCGCTACGATATCAAACGTATGCCGCTCCGAATCAAGCGCGGGGTCCGTCATTTGCGAAATGCGACCGACGACGATCTTATCGAGCGTGCGCCCCGCCTGCAGATTGGTCCGACCGCCTCTCTTCAACGGCTGTCCGCCGCTTCTTGCAACCAAAGCATGGCGCGAATCCGGATTGCGTACCGGGCGGATCGCCTTGTTCGGGCAGATCTTTTCACACATGCCGCAGCCAGTACAGGCGTTTGCTACGCTGTCAACCTGACGAATGACCGGTCTTGCCTGATGGCGTTCGCTCGGTTCAGGCTGATGTCCGGTCGAGATCGTGACCGAGCGGCGTTCCATCGCCGGTTGGATCGCCTGAAACGAACAGGCAGCCGTACAGCTGCCGCACATGGTGCAGCGTTCGCGTGCATATTCTATTTTCCACGGCAAATCATTAACCGTCACATCTTGCGTTCTTACTGTTTCCATCGCTTTACCTCCAGCGCCGCGTCAATTACGACGACTTCACGTTCGTTCGGATAGATATCGAGCGCCTGATCCCGCTCCGGCAGGATCGCATTGATGCCGCAGACTTCTGAAGCAATGGCCACTGTCGTTCCATCGCCGCCTACGACAACGGGACGCAGTTTCTTCGAGTCGCAGCAGGTCACCATGTTTCCGTCCGGCAGCATCGCAATGATCGTGTTCGGCCCGTTGATTTCAAGATGCCCCAACGATTGACGGATGGCAGTCAGCTCTGCCCGGTCGTCGCGCACGCTGATTTCTTCAAACGGCAGCGGCGTGATGACATGTTTGTAGTACTTGATCGGCCATTTCAATTCATGCAGCACATAATGCATCGTGTAGAGGAAGTTTTGCGAATCCGATTCGAAACCGATGTAACCGCGATGCAGTGATTTTTGATATTCTTTGTTCTTGGTATAAAACGTATTCTCGCCGTTCGCGCATAACGTATAGCCCTGCAAAAAAAACGGATGCGCCGCATAGCGGACAATATCGTAATTTGTATTTTGCCGGCATTGGACGACGACGTTCTTCGCCATCAGATCGCCGTTGTTTTCCCACAGCCTGAAATACGTCGCGATATCGGCCGGATCGCCGATTTCTTTCAGCGTCAAGACATCCGGCCAGAAGGAATAGACGAAGCCCTCGCCCGCTTCTTCCAGCAGGATGCGCAGCGCCAAACGCGTGCTTAAAAGCAGCTCTTCTTTTTCTTCCCAACTGGCATCGCGATAATGTTCCGGATACTCATAGTTGCGGAAAATATAATAAGGCATCGCCGCGATATCGAGTTTCTTACCGCGCACGCCGCGCGGAATCCACTCTTGAATCGGCGTGAAGTTGTTGGTTTCCATATAGTCTTCGACCATTTTCGCCCCGCGCTGCGAGCAGGCCAGCGAAAGCAGCGGCTTGTCCTTATGGCGGCTGAAGACGCCCGCCAAATCCTGCATCACCATCGCAAACCCGGAATTGTCATGCCCCTCCTGTTGCGGCAGCATGAGATGCAGCGCCTTGGAAGGATGAAAGAACTCCTTACTTTTGATTGCTCCTATTCTGCACATTCTAATCTCCACCTTTTCATCCTTGTTTTATAGAAAGCAAAAGAAAAAAGACGCCTACGAAAATCGGATGCCGATGTTGTCCACCGCATCCAGGACTTTCCGCAGGGTCTTTTATACCCACGGTGTTGTGCAGCACTGCACCTGTACCGCTTGGACCAGACCGCCTCACGGCGCGGAACCCTAGGTACACTCCCGAAAAACTTACGTCCTCGTCACACATCCACCATGTGCCGATTAGTTCTTATTATAAAAAGAGGAGCCAATGCTGTCAATATGCATTTTTAATAAAATATTATTCTGATAAATCCTTGAGTTTCGCGCCACAAGTACGCGTATCCCCTTCTCTCTTTGTATATTTATTCATATCTAGGTACTCAAGAATCGGCATTGCATACTTGCGCGATGTGTTAATCAAGTCCCGCAATTCGCTTACTGAGAGCGTTGCATGGCGCTGAAAATGTTCTTGAATAACAGTGACAATGTTTTGAATTGTTTTGCTGTATACGTGTATGCCGCCCATGCGAATCAATACGCCCTGACGCACAAGCGTCGCCCAAACAACTTTTCGCCGCTCTTCCGGAATGTTCAGCTGTTTTTGCAGCCAGTCTTCCTGAACGTCTTCTAAACCGATCTTTTCCAAGATCTCCTGCGCCTTGGCGATCAGCTCCCGTTCCCACCTTGCATGCCGCTCTGCATGTTCCGTCAAGGCAAGATCTCCGCCAAGCGCCTTCAGCCAGCCGGCGGCAACGAAACGCCGCACCAGGCATTCAAACGTCTTTTCCGCCAGATGTAGGCGTTGGCGCAGCGCCTCCTTACTGATGCCGCTGCGTTCGGGTTCCTCGGCATGAAAAACTTCCAGCGCTGCTTTCAGTTTTTCTTCTTTCTCGTTCAGCCATGCCGCTCTTACATAACCGCTCTCCAGCGAAGTGATCTCTTCAGCCTCAAGCAGCGCCGCCAACGCGTCGAGCAGAGGTTTGGGCGCGCGGTATCCGGCAAGGCTCAAGACTTCCGTTTTATTTAGCGGCTCATCGGCATCCGCTAGCAGTGCCGAGAGAAATTCCTTTTCGTCCTTGCCGGTCAAGGCTTCACCGAGTCGAACCCGACTTTCTTTCGGCGGCGTCCGCCGCGCGCCCGGTCGAAGCATCGTGACTCCAGCCAGCAGATACTGCGGCGAATATTGCCGGATGATCCCCCGATCACCAGGTGCCGCCGCGACCTCTTCTTCGAGCACCAAGCGTCCGACCTCGGCCGGCCGATCTTTGAAGCGATAGAGCCGTCCGATATATTCTCCCGTGCCGATATGCAGGCGGATCCGGCTGCCGCTGTCGACTTCCTCACGCCATTCAAGCCTTACATCCCATACCGCGCCGACTTCGCCGACATGCTCTGCGCTCAGCACCATGCCACGCGCCAGGGCTTCGCTTTCGACGCCGACAATGTTTATCGCGGCGCGTTGTCCGGCAACGACGCGTTCGACTTTTTTTCCATGCCACTCGACGCCCCGCACGCGCACTTGCGCGCCCACAGGATCGAGACGAAGCAAATCTCCGACCGTCGCTTCTCCGCTTAAAAGCGAACCGGTCACTACCGCGCCATGCCCTTTAATGCTGAAGACCCTGTCGATCCAGAGGCGAAACGGCGCTTTGCTGTCGCGCACCCCTGCCAACCTGGCCTGTGCAAGCAAAACGTCTTTCAGTTCTTCGACCCCTTCGCCGCTAAAGGCCGATACACGGCAGCTAGGCGCCGTTTCAAGAAACGTCCCCGCCAGTAACTCCTTTACTTCCGCTTCGACCAGTTCAAGCCACTCCGCATCCACCTTGTCGATCTTGTTGATCACGATGACGCCGCGCTTTACGCCATAAAGACTCAGCATCGCCAGATGCTCGCGCGTTTGCGGCATGACGCCTTCATCTGCCGCGATGACGAGCATGACCAGATCCATGCCGCCCGTTCCGGCCAGCATATTCTTGAGAAAACGTTCATGCCCCGGCACATCGACAATTCCGGCCATGATGTCTTCGGCCAGGGGCAAAAGCGCAAAGCCAAGATCGATCGAGATGCCGCGCTCTTTCTCTTCTTTCAGCCGGTCTGTCTCCGTCCCGGTCAACGCCTTTATCAAGGCCGATTTCCCATGATCGACATGTCCGGCCGTACCAATAATCAGATACTTCATCGTTTCCTCTCTGCCTCCCACGCCGCACAGGCCGCTGCAATTTCAGCCGCATCCGCCGGAAACAAGCTTCTGACATCCACGAGCAGTCGCCCCTCTTGCACACGGACGATGATCGGAATCTGCCAGGCGCGCAAATGGCGTTCTACGCTTGCCGCTTCCGCTTCAGGCGGTATGATCGCTACGCCACAGCTGGCAAACTCGATCTCCGGCAGCGTGCCGCCGCCAGCCATCGACGACATCTCGCACTTTTTAATGCTCCAGCCTTTTTTCTCGAGCGGCGCCAGTTCTTCGGCAAGTTGCTGCTGCATGTTTGCCAATGTCTCTTGTGTTGCCGTCAGCATCCGCAGAACGGGGATTTTTTCTTCCTTGCCAACCAGATAATCGCACAACGTTCCTTCGAGCGCCGCTAATGACAGTTTATCGATGCGCAGCGCTCTTAAGAGTTGATGCTTCTTGATCTTTTCGATGTATTGCCGCTTGCCCGCGATGATGCCCGCTTGCCCTGCGCCCATCAATTTATCGGCGCTGCAGGTGACAAGGTCAAAACCTGCCGCGATTTTCTCCGCGACGGTCGGTTCCTGCCAGCCCGGCAGCGCAAGCGGCAACAGGAGTCCGCCGCCCAGATCTTCCACGACCGGTATCGCCTTCCTGCGTCCCAGCTCCACGATATCCGCATCCTCAGGCTGCGACGTGAAGCCGATGATCCGGTAATTGCTGGTATGCACCTTCATCAGCAATGCCGTTTCCTCGCTGATTGCCGCTTCATAATCCCTTAGATGCGTCTTGTTTGTCGTCCCAACCTCCAATAATTTCGCACCGCTTTCTTCCATTACAGCCGGAATGCGAAAGGAACCGCCGATTTCAACCAGTTCGCCGCGGCTTACAACGACTTCCTTCCCTTTCGCCATGGCAGCGAGCAAAAGCATGACCGCCGCTGCATTGTTGTTGACGACGACGGCATCTTCGGCGCCGGTCAAGCGGCAGATTTTTTCTACGACAAGGCTGTAGCGACTGCCGCGTACGCCGGCTTGCAGGTCAAACTCCAAATTGCTATAGCCGCTGGCGCTTTCCTGGATCAGCTGCAGCGCCGTTTCACTCAGCGGCGCACGGCCTAAATTGGTGTGCAAGACGACGCCGGTAGCATTAATCACACGCCGCAAGCGAGGCTTAACAGCCCGCAACGCCTCTTTTACGCCGCCCTGCACGATCGTTTCCAGCGCAGATGGAATTTCACGCTCACCGGCCAAAACGCGTTCTCTGACCTGGCTGACCGCTTTTCGCGCACAATCCGTCAGTAAACTCGCCGGCAACCTTTTGGCTGTTTCGTCCTGCAGCATCATTTCCAACACCTTATCGACGCCAGGCAAGCGCCTGAGAGAGGCTTGCAATTCATCCCTTTTGCTTCGTTCCGCCATCTTGTTTCCTCCTATTGTCTCGCCGCTTTCAAGCGTGTTTAGTTTTTGCTTACAATATAATGTATATTTTATTATTTGTTATCTTTCCTTTTCTTACGTTTCTACCTTTGTCATTCAGTCTCCTTGTTTCGCTTGACTAATTCTACGCAAAAGGCGTTTTAAAGCAAAAAAACACGACTGCTAAGCAGCCGTGTTTTTTTGCTATTTTTTCTGTGCCTGCGGTTCAACCAAATGCTTCATTTCACAAGCGCCTTTGAAGACCGCACCCTCGCCAATGATCAGGACGCCGACCTTGATGTCGCCGTAAATCTTCGCACTCGCCAACAGCTCCATCTTCTCGGCGATTTCAACGTTGCCGTGAATCGTGCCGCCAATGATCGCATTACGCGCTTTGACATTGGCGGTAATGATCGCCGTATCGCCAACCATCAAATCTCCGGTCGTTTGCAACTCCCCTTCAAACTGACCGTCGACTCTTATCGTTCCTTTGCCGGATACAACCCCTTTGAAGGTCGTATCTTTACCAATAATCGTGCTCATATCCCCAGTCAAAACGCCACTGCTTTTTTTCAAGCCAAACATCATATCCTCCCTTTCTTAAACCCCTTACTTCCCAACTTTTCTCCCAGCTTAGAAAAACGGTCAAAAGCAGCTGCCTTTGACCGTTTCGGCTTCGCATTCACTATTAATTTAAAAAGCTAACCGGATTTACCGCCGTTCCATTCACCCTGATTTCATAATGGCAATGCGAACCCGTGCTGTAACCGGTACTTCCCATATAGGCGATGACTTCACCCTTTTTAACGTGCTGTCCAACCTGCGCCACAATTTGAGAGTTATGGCCATATAATGTTTCAATGCCGCCGCCATGGTTAATCTTGATCAATTTTCCATAACCGCCGTCCCAGCCGCTGCCGGTCACTTCTCCGTCTGCAGTCGCAACGATAGGTGTTCCTACTCCGTTCGCGATATCGATTCCGGGATGCCAATCGCTGCCGCCGCCGCCAAACGGCGAACCGCGCCAACCAAAGCGCGAGGTCACATCGCCATTCGTCGGCCAGATGGAAGGCGTCGCAGCCGCGCGGCTTTGTTTCGCCTTGATCTGTTCTTTCAATTCAAGCAAACTTTCTTCGCGGCTTTTCAAATCGGCTTTTAACGCAACCGTCACTTCATTCAATTGTGAAACCGTAGGTTTTGCGGTCGGACCGCCTTGCCCGCCCTGGTTAGAGCCATTCAGGTTCGGACGCACCGTTCCCGCACGCGACGTCCCCGTCGCTTCTTCCAGATTCATCATGCGGCGAACTTCACTGTCTAAATTATTAAGCCGTTCCATGTCCGCCTGCAAACCCGCGGTCGACTTTGCCAACTGCTCGATCTGCTGCAATTGGCTGCCATTGGTTTGCCGCAGCGCATCCAGTTCCGCTTTTTCAGAAGTCGCTTCCGCAACGGTATAGCGATAATTAAGGAATGCGCCCACCGAGGCCATTACAATCGCGCAACACAGTACCGCACCTATTTTTAATAAATTGACCGGGATTCGTACGCTTTTCACCGCTTTGCCGTCATGCGGCACCAACATAAAAGTGAAAAATTGATTTCGTTTTGCCTGTTGTTTAGTCTTTAACGCCAAACTTTCGCCCTCCTTACAGCACTACTAAGGGAGGCTGTTGAAAAAAGTCCATCTGTTATTGCTTAGCTTCGCAGTACCAGATCATGTCCCTGACAGTACCTCCAGTAGCCAAACCTTTTTCAACAGTCTCTTTTTGCATTTTTACATACTTTTTCTCTATTCGCCGCAAAAGAAAAAAATCCTGCTTTTACGCAGGTTTTTTTTCCATCGCCATTTGCAGTGCCTTACGTTCTTCTTCCGAAAGCAAATACGCAGATTCTCCATTTGTGATCGGCTTTGCATAGGTTCTCGATTCGCTGCGGCTATAGATGCTCGAGAAGACGACGCCGTTGTTTTTTTCGTCCAGCATCGCAATTGCAAAGCTCAAATCGCTTGCGATATCGGGAAAAGCGTTAAAGCGAACCACGCCAAAGCGTTGGATGCATCCCAGCAGCTGTTGGCGCAAGCGCGCGCATTCTTTCTCAAGCGCCTCGCATTGACGGCTCGTTTGCCGCACTTCCGCCACATGTTCGAGCAGAAGCTTCTCTAAATTCACGCCGTCCATACCCTTCGTCATCGTTTCATACTTGCGGCTCAAACCTACCATCTTAATATTAATGCTGATAAAGACAAGCAATGCCGCCAGCAATAATCCCGTCATCGCAAGGATCAATTCCGGCAGATTTCCCATGATCAGATCGGTCAATTCCTTTATATCCATACTACGCAACCACTCTTTCTTTCTGTTTTACTTTTTCTTAGCACGCACTTTCCGTTTTTAAGACGGCTTCGAGCGTTTCAAGAACGATTTTTATTTCCGCTTCGTTATTATAAATTCCTGGGCTAAAACGCACCGCGCCGCTTTCCAGACTGCCGAGCGTCTTATGCGCCCACGGTGCGCAGTGCAGACCGCTGCGCGACGCGATCGCCGCCGTTTCTTCCAATGCACGGCTTATCATGCCGCTGTCGATCCCCTCGACCGCAAAACTGACAACCGCCGTGCGTTCTGCCGCAAAACCCGGCCCAAGCCGCTTTACTTTCGGCAGCACGCCAAGCCCTTCCCAGAGAAGCTGCGCCAACTTCAATTCATGTCGACAGATCGCATCCTGCCCCTTAGCCGCAATATACTCTACTCCGGCCAACAAACCTGCAATGCCAGGAACGTTCGGCGTGCCGCTTTCCAGTCGATCCGGCATAAAAGAAGGCTGTTCTTCGGATTCCGAAAGACTTCCCGTCCCCCCATAGCGCAACGGCTTGCAAGAAAGAGTCTCTTCGATATATAAAGCGCCGACGCCCTGAGGACTTAGCAACCCTTTATGTCCACTAAATGCGACTGCTGAGAAGAGGCCGGCTTGAACATCAATTTCCTTCACACCAATGGTTTGACATGCATCTACGATGCAGCGCACATTTCGTTCCGCCGCCAGACGCCCAATTTCATGGATCGGAAATACCGTGCCGCTCACATTCGATGCGTGCGTGAGGACAATCCACTGCGCACCCGACAAGGCTTCTTTCAACATGCTCCAATTCAGTTCCCCCTGTGCGTTACACGAAACCTTACGTATGATGACACCGGTTTGTTGTAGTTGCCAGAGCGGACGAGCCACCGCATTATGTTCCATCGACGTCGTTACGACGATATCTCCGGGTTTAATTAAACCAAACAACGCCATACTCAAAGCATCGGTGGCATTTTGCGCAAACGCGATTTGCGTTGCGATCGGCGCACGAATCAATTCGGCCAGCGCTTCACGCGCTTCATAGAGCACTTCTGCCGCCTTCCTTGCCTTCTGATAACCGCCTCTGCCCGGGCTTCCGCCCGCGCGCAAAGCCTCTTCCGTTTTTTGATAAACAGATTCCGGTTTCGGCCAACTTGTCGCGGCATTATCCAGATATATCATCTTCATCTCCACCTTTTAACAAGACGTCAAACGTCAGGCAAAACACAATCATGTTTCACGTGAAACATGATTGTGTTTTATTTATACGATTAATTGCCCCGGTACTCGCACTCCCGCTGTCGGTTGCATCATCTGCGTCAATGTTTCAATGATTCGTTCCAAGTCATCTTGCGAGTAAAATTCGATTTCTATTCTACTTTTCAGTTTTCCAGGCTTAATCTTAACCTGCGTCCCTAAGACCATCTTGAGCTGATCTTCGGCTTCTTCCACAAAAACGCCTCTGATCGGTTCAACTTCTTTCTTCGCTCTGTTCTTTTCTCCTACGCCTTTAATGATGCGTTTTACCAATTCTTCTGCATCACGTGAAGACAAACCTTCTGCGATGATCGTCTCAGCAGCTTCCAGCTGCACTTCACGATCCTCTAAGGTCAAGAGAGGTCTTGCTTGCCCCATGCTCAATGTTCCACGTGAAACATGATCTTGCACATCCGGCGATAAATTCAGCATGCGCACCGTATTTGCGATCAACGAACGACTTCGACCAATTTTACGCGCGACTTCTTCCTGCGTCAGGCCGAATTCTTCCATCAAACGCCGGTAAGCCGCAGCTTCTTCAATCGGATTCAGGCTCTCACGCTGAATGTTTTCAATTAGCGCGATTTCCATCATCTCTCCGTCGGTCAACTCTTTTACAACCGCCGGAATTTCTTTTAAACCAGCACGCTGCGAGGCGCGCCAGCGTCGTTCGCCAGCAACAAGTTCAAACCCTTGCATCGTCTTTCGTACAACGATCGGCTGCAAAATGCCGTATTGACGGATGGATTGCACTAATTCATTCAGCGCGTCTTCATCAAACAAACGTCTTGGCTGAAACTGATTGGCGACGATATCTTTTACCATAACCCAGTCTGTCGCCCCATTCTTCTTTTGCACCGTCTCAACCTGATGACTGGCGCCTCCCATCGGGATTAACGCATCCAAACCACGACCCAGACCACGTCCACCCTTATTCATCACCCACAACCTCCTGCGCTAACTCAAAATACACTTCGGCGCCTTTTGATTTAGGATCATATGTAATAACCGGTTTTCCGTGACTCGGAGCTTCACTCAAACGCACATTGCGCGGAATGATCGTCTGATACACTTTATGACGGAAATGATTCTTCACTTCATCCACTACCTGAATTGAAAGATTCGTCCGGGCGTCAAACATGGTCAACACGACGCCTTCCAAAGTCAGTGCCGGGTTCAGATTGCGCTGCACAAGCGAGATGGTACTCATCAACTGCGTCAATCCTTCTAACGCGTAAAATTCGCACTGAATCGGTACAAGCACCGAATTCGCCGCCGTCAGCGCGTTGATTGTTAATAACCCGAGCGAAGGCGGACAATCGATAATCACATAATCATACTCGAAACGTATTTTATCCAATGCCCGTTTTAATTTTGTTTCACGTGAAATAACAGAAACCAGCTCAATTTCAGCTCCAGCTAATTGAATGGTCGTCGGTAAAAGTTGCAAGTTGGCAAGTTCCGTATCGCAAACAGCGCTCTCCGCCGGAACATCATTTACCAAAACGTCATAGATACTTCTCTCAAGCAGCTTCTTGTTGACGCCTAATCCGCTGCTGGTATTCCCCTGCGGATCGAGATCCAATAGGAGTACTTTTTTCCCTAATTCAGCGATACAAGCACTTAAGTTTACCGCTGTCGTAGTCTTGCCGACGCCGCCTTTTTGGTTGGCGATCGCAATGACTTTCCCCAAAATCCTCACCTCATGTCCTGCATATTCAAAACTTCTTTTCTCATTATACAACAATATTCTACTCCCGTATATTTGCAAAATCATTTCCTTATTAATATAAGCGTATAAAAACAGCGCAAATACTTGCGTAATATACAAAATTATGATATTTTAGGCAGAAACACGCTTTACGGAGGAGGTGTTCGTGTGCCGATTTACAACCCGTCCTTGCAGTCCTTGTCCGCAGCAGAAGTTCAACGGTATGCCGGAATGAAGGAAGCGCACAATTTTCCTCCTGCAGCGATTACAGCCGCCGTTCAGGAAGGCCGTCTACTCGCGGAAGCGAAAAGTTCATGGGAAATATTCCCTTATGATTCTGCCACTTCGACGATCCTGGCTGAGAGAAAAATAGAACTGACCGCCACTAGCATTAAACGCCACTTGCAAGCAAGCCAGCATGTTGTCGTTTTGGCAGTCACCATTGGCGAACTTTTAGAAAAAACCTCCGAACATTATTTTGCCCAGGGTTCCTACAGCCATGCCTTATTGCTTGATGCCGCCGGAACAACCGCTGTTGAAGCGGCAGCCGACCAGCTGGAAGCTTTTATCCGCCAACAATATGCACAAAAAGGCTTTATTTGCACGCGACGTTTCAGCCCAGGTTATGGTAACTGGGATATTCGGTTTCAGCCTGAAATACTGCGCTTAGCAAACGCCGGTCAGGTTAATATTACGTCAACTGAATCCTGCATGTTGCTGCCGCGCAAATCCGTTACCGCGGTCATTGGTCTTCAGCCGACCTATCGCCAGCAAAAGCTGCAGTCCAATAGCACTTGCAGCACCTGCTCTCTTACTAACTGTCTCTCCCGCAGAGAGAAAAGAAAGGATGAAACAAATTGAAGGTATCTGTATTTGATGGAGCCATGGGAACGATGCTGCAAGCCGCCGGATTGCCCGCCGGTTATTGTCCGGAATTGTGGAATCTCGAAAATCCTGCCGCAATCAGCAAGATCCACCAGACTTATATTGCAAACGGCGCTGATATCATTGAGACGAATACGTTTGGCGCCAATCGCATCAAGCTTGAACATTACGGGCTGGCCGATCAAGTCGCGACGCTAAATGAAGCGGCCGTGAAAGCCGCGCGCGCCGCCTGCGCACCGCACACTAAAATCGCCGGCTCAGTCGGGCCGACAGGAAAACTATTGGAACCGCTAGGCGATTTGAACTTCGACACTGCCGTTGACGTCTTTCAAGAACAGATCCGCGCACTTGTCGCAGCCGATGTCGATATGATCATTATTGAAACGATTATCGATCTTCAAGAAATGCGCGCCGCTTTGATTGCGGCAAAAACGGTGACGACGAAACCGGTAATCTGTCAGCTTTCTTTTGGCGCGGACGGCAGGACGATAACCGGTACGGATCCTGAGACGGCAGCGATCGTGTTGAGCGCGTTAGGCGCCGATGTCATCGGCGCAAACTGTTCCCTGGGCCCTGCGCAGCTGCTGCAAGTCATTGAACAATTAGCCCTTCATGCGCAAACGCCGATCAGTGTGCAGCCAAATGCGGGCATGCCGGAACTGATTCACGGCGAAACCGTATTCCCCATGACGCCTGCGGAAATGGCCGAATGGGCGCCTAAGCTTGCCGCTGCCGGAGCCTCCTATATCGGCGGCTGTTGCGGCACCACGCCAGCTCATATTCAAGCAGTCAAAACAGCTTTGCTGCATGTCTCCGTCACACGGCAAGCGCGTCAGCGCCGTTTTGATCTCGCCCTGACCAGTCGCACCCGAACGGTGCATATCGGCAGTAAACAGCCTCTTGCGCTGATCGGCGAACGCATCAATCCGACCGGACGCAAAGCGATGGCTGCCGAAATCAAAGCAGGCAACTTTATCGGCGTCAAGAAAGAAGCCTTAGGACAAGTCGCCGCCGGAGCAAAAATATTGGATGTCAATATGGGCGTTCCGGGAATTGATCAAGCAGCCGCGATGACAACCGTATTTCATGAATTATCCATGTTGGTCGACGTTCCTCTGGTTATTGATACAACCGATGCCGCTGCGCTGGAATGTGCATTGAAAGCCTATCCCGGACGCGCTTTAATCAATTCCGTAAGCGCCGAAAGCGAACGTTTGGCAAGCTTTCTTCCTTTGGCGAAAAAATACGGCGCAGCGATCCTTTGCCTGCCGCTTTCCGACAAAGGCGTTCCGCGCACCGCCGCCGAGCGTCTTCAGTGTGCGCGACAAATTATCGCAGCCGCTTTTGCTGCGGGGCTCAAGCCGAATGACTTCTTGCTTGACGCCCTCGTTTTAACCACGGCAGCGGAACAAAATGCCGCACTCGAAACACTGGCAACACTGCGCTTATACCGCCAAGAACTAGGTTATCCGAGCACAATGGGACTCAGCAATGTCTCCTTTGGTCTGCCGCAGCGCCCGATCGTCAACGCCGCTTTTTGCGCCATGGCGCTTGAAGCAGGCCTGGATGCGCCCATTCTTAACCCCTACGACGAAAGAATGAAAGAAACGCTGGCGGCCGCTGCAGCGCTGCGCGGCGAAGACCCTTGCGGGCAACAATACAGTTTACTGTATGCGCCGAACAGCGCACCGCTTGAAGCAAAATCCGCCGCTTTAACGCTTGATACGCTTGGCCAGATCAAGTCAGCCGTCCTGCAGGGCGAAAAAGAAAGCGTCATACCGCTGGTCGAACAGGCGCTTCAAGAAGGCTTTTCCTCGCTCGTCATCACGGACAACGCGCTTACCGCCGCGATGAACGAGATAGGTATTGCTTTTGGCGCAGGACGCTGCTTCTTACCACAGGTACTCCTTGCAGCAGAAACCATGCGCAGCGCTTTTCTAACGCTAAAAAAACACTTGCCCGCTGAAGCGGAAACCTATCTTGGAACCGTTGTTATTGCAACCGTTAAAGGCGACATTCATGATCTTGGCAAAAACATCGTGGCCGCCTTATTGGAAAACAACGGTTTTAAAGTTATCGATCTTGGCAAAGATGTCGCTCCCGATTGCATCGTCGAAGCCGTACGCATTCATAAACCGGATATTGTCGGTCTCTGTGCGCTGATGACTACGACAATGACTAAGATCGACGAAACCATCGCCGCCATCAAAGAAGCCGGTCTTTCACCCTACACGATTGTCGGCGGCGCCGTTTTAACGAAAGAATATGCGCTCGCCGCAGCCGCCGACTGTTTTGCCGCCAATGGAGTTGACGCCGTCACGCTTGCAAAATCCTTTATGAAAGAAAATAAATAAGGCGCTCTCTTCCTGCTTTACAATAACAAAACAGAAGGCTTTCTTCTGTTTTGTTATTTTTTAACTATTTTTTAATTAATTTCAGAAAAAAACTCAAAAGATCAGCAGGGTTTTTGCTGATGAAACTGGAATTTTACCAGAAATATTACTGAGCGATCTTTCATTATCATTGTGTAATAAAAAGGGGACTATTCCATGGCAGACGAAACATTAAACCGAAAAGAGCCCGCATCCGAAAAGCAGGCGTCTTCTCAGCCACAAAACAACTCGATTGCTGCACCGGCTGTTTCATCTGAACAACAGCCGGTGCTTTCGCCTGCCGAAAATTCGGTAAGCAACCCGACCGATGATCCGAACAAAGCGCTAACTCCCGACGACATCGCAGCTTTGCTTGCTTCGATGGAACCGGAAACGCCTGCGCCTGTCCCTGCAGCAGAACCGGTAGACCCTAATAAGGCGATGAGTCCCGATGATATCGCCGCTTTGCTCGCCTCGATGGAACCGGAAGCACCTGCAGCAGCAGCACCTGCTTCTGTGACGGAAGATCCGGTCGATCCGAATAAAGCAATGAGTCCCGACGATATCGCCGCTTTGCTCGCTTCGATGGAACCGGAAACGTCTGCAGCAACAGCGCCTGCTCCCGCAGCACAAGAACCGGTCGACCCGAATAAAGCGATGAGCCCCGATGATATCGCGGCTTTTCTCGCCTCGATGGAACCGGAAGCACCTGCAGCAGCAGCACCTGCTTCTGCAACAGAACCTGTAGACCCTAATAAGGCGATGAGTCCCGATGATATCGCCGCCTTGCTTGCTTCTATGGAACCGGAAGCACCTGCAGCACAGGAAGCTCCTGCAGCACAGGAAGCTCCTGCCCCTGCAGCAGAACCGATTGATCCGAATAAAGCGATGAGCCCTGACGATATCGCCTCTTTGCTTGCTTCGATGGAACCGGAAGCGCCTGCAGCAGCGGCAACCCCTGCTCCTGTAGCAGAGCCAATCGATCCGAACAAAGCGATGAGTCCTGATGATATCGCCGCTCTGCTTGCCTCAATGGAACCCGAATCTGCCGCAGCTCCCGTAGAGCCTACAGCAGCAACGCCGGCTCCTGTAGCAGAAGAACCGGTCGATCCGAATAAAGCAATGAGTCCCGACGATATTGCGGCTTTGCTCGCCTCGATGGAACCGGAAGCACCTGCTGCTCCCGCAGAGCCTGCAGCAGTAGCTCCTGCCCCTGTGGCGGAAGAGCCAGTCGACCCGAATAAAGCGATGAGCCCGGACGATATTGCAGCTTTGCTCGCTTCGATGGAACCGGAAGCACCTGCTGCTCCCGCAGAGCCTGCAGCAGCAGCTCCTGCCCCTCTGACAGAAGAGCCGATTGACCCGAATAAAGCGATGAGTCCCGATGATATTGCGGCTTTGCTCGCCTCGATGGAACCGGAAGCGCCTGCAGCGGCAGCACCTGCTCCTGTCGCGGAAGAGCCAGTCGACCCGAATAAAGCGATGAGCCCCGATGATATCGCGGCTTTGCTCGCCTCGATGGAACCGGAAGCGCCTGCAGCGGCAGCACCTGCCCCTGTCGCGGAAGAGCCGGTCGACCCGAATAAAGCGATGAGTCCCGATGATATTGCCGCTTTGCTCGCTTCGATGGAACCGGAAACACCTGCAGCAGCAGCGCCTGCTCCTGTCGCGGAAGAGCCGCCTGCCCCGATGGTTGATTCTTCCACTACGTCTTCCGCTAACGCGGCGGAAGACCCGAATAAGCAAATGAATCCGGACGATATTGCCGCTCTCCTTGCTTCGATGGAAGCCGAACCGGAAGCAAAACAAGCAACGCCGGAAGAAGAACCGGCTGCGCAGCGCGAAATTGCAACGACAGCTCCTGCTGCAGATGAAGCTTCCGCTGACCCCAACAAACAAATGAGTCCCGACGATATTGCCGCTTTGCTCGCCACGATGGAGCCTATAAAAGAAACGGCTGAAACAACGTCGGCACAAGCGCCGGAAATCGAAAGTCTGCTCGACGAGCCCCTTGAGAGCACTGCCGTCTCTAAAGATAAGGACGAGGCGCCAGAAATCGACCACTGGGAAATCAAAGAACTTGTCAATAATGTAATCGCTTCGCATGAGGCAGAGCAAAAGACAGCGGCTAACAGCGCCGAAACGGCGGCTCAGCCAACGGTCTGGAAACGCTTTTCCCTTTGGCTTGCCGCTTTATTTTCCGACGATGCCAAGACAGCCGAGGCCGAAACGGCTCCGGCTTTACCTGCCGAAACAACGCCTGCCGAAGCCGAAGAAGGCACTGCCGTAGAAACGCCGGAAGCAGCGGCAGCCACGCCGCTTAAAGGGAAAAAACGTTTGCGCATGGCTTTCAGCAAACGCGGCGTCCTCTTTGTCATGGCCGGTTTAATCAGCGTTGCCAGTATCGGCGGTTTCCTCGGCTACCATTCGACCAGGCTGGCTTCCGATTCGATGTCGCCCTTAGATAAGATCGTCAACCTCGGCGTCACTTTCGAAGAAAAAAGTATGGTGCAGATTGCCGCCAAGGGCAATAAGGAAATGGTGAAAGCCTTCATTGACGCCGGAATGGACGTCAATGCTGTGCGCAAAAGCGACGGTTGGACGCCTTTGATTTCCGCCTCCTTTTACAAACAGCCGGAGATTGTCCAACTTTTGCTGGGTGAAGGAGCCAATCCCAACTTGCAGGATAACATCGGGCGGACCGCCTTGATGCAGGCAGCCAGCGTCGGTGCAGAGAGCATTGTCCGCTTATTGCTCGACCAGGGCGCCAACCCGAATGTCCAGGATAAGTTTGGCCGTACGGCGTTAACAGACGCCTACCGGAAAAGCGAGGCAAAAATTGCCGAACTCTTAAAAGCCGCCGGAGCCGATCCGAATCTGCAGCCGGAAACACGTCCGCCGCTAGCGGCAGGATCAACGTTACCGCCAGGTTTCCCTGCCGGTAAGTTCGGCGCCCCGAATACCGCCAACCAGCCGGTTAATGAGTTTTCTTTGACAGTCGGCAAGGCCGGCGCGATCAATATCGGCATGGCCTTAGAAGACTTGCAGAAAAAATATTCCAATGTCTTGATCAATACGGAGCTTATCAACGGCGAGCGAACCACCTTAGCGGTACTTTATCTCGACAGCAGCAAAAAAACACCTGCCGTGAAAATGGAATTGTCGAACGGGAAGATTAAGTTGGTTTCCACCATTCACATCTATGACTCGCGTTATAAAACCGATAAACAAATCGGTCCCGGCTCCAGCGTTGAAGACGTGCGTTCCAATTACGCGATCAGCGATATCCGCATTATCGACGGTACTCCGTTCCTGGTCGTAAAAAGCATGCGTATGATGTGCGAACTGGACGTCACGAAGGATTCTTCCATTGGCAGCTGGCTGCAAGACGGAAGCATTTCCTCATTACCGGGCGATATGAAAATCAAACAACTGCTGCTCTACTAAAAAAAAGCCGTTTCAGATGCAAGATCTGAAACGGCTTTTTTTTATTTCTTTCCTGTTTTGGGGATTTTGAGATTGATATGGATGTACTCTTCATCCTGTTCCTGTTTTACTTTCACTTTAAAGCCGGTTTTCTTCATCTCGCCGACTACCGTATTGATCGTATTCAAGAAAATCCTCACGTCGCGAACCATCTTAACCATTTGACGCTTCGGCGCTTTCTTTTCTTCCACCTGACTTGCAATATCCTCTAAAAACTCTTCGATCAACTCTTCCGACGCTCTTACGTTCAGCCCCCGCTGACAAATCAAATCCAGCACTTCCTGCTGCAAATTATCATCTTCCAACTTCAGCAGCGCGCGTGCATGGCGCTCCGTCAGACCTTCGCGGGCCAAGATCGTTCTGACCGGCGCAGAGAGTTTCAAGATCCTCAGCTTATTCGCGATCGTGGATTGCTTCTTGCCCATCCGCTTCGCCAATTCTTCCTGCGTCAGAGAAAAATGCTGCAATAACGATTGATAGCCTTCGGCTTCTTCCAGGTAATGCAAATCTTCGCGCTGAAGATTTTCAATCATCGCCAGTTCAGCCATTTCCTTGTCGTCAAAGTCACGAATCAAGACCGGCACCTCTGTCAAGCCAGCCAAAAGAGAGGCACGCAAACGCCGTTCCCCGGCTACCAGTTCATAGCCCTGTTCCCGCCTGCGTACAATCAGAGGCTGTAAAATGCCGTACTCGCGAATCGATGCGGACAGCTCGGCCAACGCTTCTTCGCTAAACGTTTTCCGTGGTTGGAAAGGATTGGCGTTAATCGTTTCTATTTCAACCAATTGGCTGTCCGGCGCGCCGTCTTTTTCCGTCAGCGTCATTTCGGCAGGAGACAAATTCGTTGCCTCAGCTCCCTCGGTCCCACCAATTCCAAGTAATCGGGCCCAACGTTTCATTCCTACACCGCCTTATTCCGATAAGCGGGGCGCTTTCCCGCACTCTTTCGTTTATTCTGCAAAGAAGCGTTAACTTCCTTCGCCCAGCAAAGGCTTTTTCTCCGGCAAGCCTGCCTTCCTGGGATAAGTGGCCGCCGTCTTCTTTATCTTGCGTATATATAAGACCGCCCGGATATCTTCTAAGCCCGGCAATTGAACCGGCTGGACTTTTTCCAGCTTGCCGCCCAGCAAAGAAATGGCGTATTGCGCTTCTTCGATTTCCTCTTTATACTGTGCGCCCTTTAAAGCGACAAAATAGCCGCCAGGCTTGACGAACGGCAGACATAGCTCAACAAGTACAGGCAAGCGCGCTACAGCGCGGGAGACCGCAACCTGGAACATTTCCCGCAATTTCTTATCCCGCGCGCCGTCTTCGGCGCGATGATGCACTAAACGGACATCGTCAATGCCGACCTCTGCTAAAACCGTCGCTAAAAAGGTAAGACGTTTTTGCAAACTGTCCAATAAGGTCAGCTGCAAATCCTCACGATATATTTTCAGCGGTAAGCCGGGAAAACCGGCGCCGGTTCCGACATCGATCACGCTCGCTCCAGGCAGAAAAACGTCCGGATCAAGGCAAGTCAGTGAGTCAATCATGTGCTTCAGCGCTACCTCATCGGCCTGCGTGATCGCGGTCAAGTTCATTTTTTCATTCCACTCCACCAGCAGTTGAAAATAACGCTCGAACCCCGCCAATTGTTTTTCATCTAACACAAGCGCCGCCTTAGCCGCCTCTTCTTGCAAAAATTGTTTGAAATTCACGCTTTCTTATCCTCCCGCCGCCGCTGCTCCAGATAAACCAGCAAAATCGAAATATCCGCCGGAGAAATGCCGGAAATCCGGGAAGCCTGACCGACAGACGACGGCCTGATTTCCTGGAGTTTTTCCCTCGCTTCGCCTGCCAAACCTTGCAGCTTCGTATAATCCATATCAAGCGGCAGCTTTTTCGCTTCCAGTTTCGCCGTGCGCTCGACCTGCTCAATTTGCTTGCTGATATAGCCTTCATACTTTGCCGTTATCTCAATCTGTTCGCATACATCCTTCGCCACGACCGGCAAGTCAAAATGCTCCTGCAGCATCGCATAGGACAATTCCGTACGGCGCAACAAATCAAGCAGCGTGATTCCCGTCCGAAGCGGCGAAGTGTTCAAGCGGGAGAAAATCTCCTGTACCTGCGGCGTCGGCGTAATCGTACGCTTTCGCATCAGCTCCAGCGTTTCCTGGATCGTTTTCTTCTTTTCTTCAAAACGCCGGTAGCGATCCTCTTTTACCAATCCGACGGCGCGCCCCTTTTCCGTCAGGCGCATGTCGGCATTGTCCTGGCGCAGCAGCAAGCGATATTCCGCACGCGACGTCATGATCCGGTACGGCTCATTCGTCCCTTTTGTCACCAAATCATCGATCAAAACACCGATATACGCATCCGCGCGCGACAAAATCAGCGGCGGTTTGCCCTGCACCTTGCAGGCGGCATTGATTCCCGCCATCAATCCCTGCGCGGCCGCTTCCTCATAGCCCGACGTCCCGTTGCTCTGGCCCGCCGAGAACAGACCGCCGATATCTTTAAACTCGAGCGACAAATCAAGTTGCGTCGGATCAATGCAATCATAATCGATCGCATAACCCGGCCGCATAATCTTTACCTGTTCTAAGCCCGGTATTGTCCGCAAAAATTCATATTGCACATCGATCGGCAGACAGGTCGACATGCCCTGCACATACATCTCATTCGTATGCATCCCTTCCGGCTCGACGAAGAGCTGGTGGCTCTCCTTATCCGCAAAACGGACGATCTTCGCCTCGATCGAAGGACAGTAACGCGGCCCGACGCCCTCTACCACGCCCGTATACATCGGCGCACGATGCAGATTATCCTGTATAATCCGGTGTGTACGCGGATTCGTATACGTCAGCCAGCAGGGATGCTGTTCGCGCGTCTTTATGTCGCTCATAAAAGAAAAATTATGCGCTTCCTCATCGCCCGGCTGAATGATCATCTTCGAAAAATCAACCGACCGCTGATCGACCCGCGCAGGCGTTCCCGTCTTAAAACGCATGATGCGAATGCCGAGTTTCTTCAAACATACGCTCAGGTTCTCGGCCGCCCTTTGTCCGTTCGGCCCGCCGGGATAGACGGTCTCGCCTAAGATGATCTTCCCCGCCAAATACGTCCCTGTCGCCAAAATAATGCAGCTCGCCTGATAGGTCTCGCCCGTTTCCACGCGGATTCCGCATATCTTGCCGTCTTCGAGCAGGATTTCTTCCACCAAAAGTTGCTTGACGTCCAGCTTTTCCTGATTTTCTACGGTTTCTTTCATCAGAGCCTGATAGAGATGCTTATCCGCCTGCGAGCGAAGCGCATGTACCGCCGGCCCTTTGCCGGTGTTGAGCATCCGCATCTGGATGCAGGCTCTGTCGGCAGTAAGCCCCATTTCACCGCCCAACGCGTCGAGTTCGCGCACCAAATGACCCTTTGCCGGTCCGCCGACGGACGGATTGCAGGGCATCATCGCGATATTATCCATATTCAACGTCGTCAAAAGCGTACGGCAACCCATGCGAGCCGCGGCCAAAGCCGCTTCACAACCGGCATGTCCCGCTCCGACGACAACTACATCATATTGATCTGCGCAAAACATTGTTCTTCGCTCCTTACCTCAAGAAAACTACTTCCCGATACAAAACTGACTGAAAATCTGCTGGATGATATCTTCGCCCACGGTATCGCCGGTAATCTCGCCCAGACTTTCCCAAACGGAACGCAGGTCGACCACGACAAAATCCGGCGGCAAGCCGGCATCGATCGTCCTGAGCGCATCCTTTGCCTGTTCGCTCGCCTTTTCCAGCAAATCAGCCTGGCGAACATTCTGCAAAAACGCATTTTCCTTCGGGCTGACCGCGCCACTGTAAACCAGCTTGACGATCGCCTCTTCGAGTTCGTCTAGCCCGCTGCCGTCAAGCACCGACAGCTTCAATATTTTTTTACCCGCTATTTCCTGCTGCAAATCCGTCTCTTGCCAAAGCGGCGGCAAATCGCTCTTATTCAGGATAATCATCGCCTCTTTGCCTTCGAGCAATCGCAGCACTTCTTTATCTTCGTCCGTCAGCGGCGCCGACGCATCGAGCAGCAGCAAGATCAGATCGGCCTTCTCGATCAGCGCGCGTGCACGCTCCACGCCAATTTTTTCGACGATATCTTTCGTCTCGCGAATCCCTGCCGTATCGACGATCTTCAGCGGGATTCCACGGATGCTGACGCTTTCTTCGATGATGTCGCGCGTAGTCCCCGGAATATCGGTGACAATCGCGCGCTGTTCACGCAACAGCGCATTTAAGAGACTCGATTTTCCTACATTCGGTTTGCCGATGATCACCGTCTCTAAGCCCTCGCGCAAAATACGGCCCGTCTTGCGACCGGCCAGTAAATGGTCCATCTGCGTGAGCAAAGCCGTCAAACGCGAGCGTACCTCTTGCGTCGTCAACTCATCGATATCTTCTTCCGGAAAATCGATCGTCGCTTCCAAATGCGCAATCAACGCCAAGATTTCATGCCGCATTTCCTTTACTTTGGTCGACAGACTGCCTTGCAACTGGCCGAGCGCCATGCTAAGCGACGCATCGCTCTTGGCCCGGATCAGATCCATGACCGCTTCCGCCTGCACCAGGTCAAGACGACCGTTCATGAAGGCCCGTTTCGTGAATTCGCCGGCTTCCGCCAAACGCGCACCATGGCGCAGCGTAAGTTCGAGCGTACGCCGCAAAGGAACGGGACCGCCATGGCAATGAATCTCTACGACATCTTCTTTTGTATAGGAGCGGGGAGAACGCATGACCACAAGCATCGCTTCATCAACCGCCTGACCGGATAGCGAATCGACGACCTTTCCGTAGGTCAGCTGATGGCTGGCCAGCTGCGCGACCGGACTTTTGTTCGTCGGCTTGAAGAGATTTTCCGCCACTTTTACGGCATTAACGCCGCTAAGACGAATAATTCCTATGCCGCCTTCGCCTACGGCCGTAGCAACGGCGCTGATGGTATCTTCCTGGAACATACTAGCTTCCTCCCGCTTATCATGCAAAATAGGGATAAAACCCAGTAATAAACCTTATTACTGGGTTTTTAAACACTTCGTTCAATTTTTAAGGGCAATGACCACTTTGCGAAAAGGTTCTTCCCCTTCGCTATAGGTGCTAACGCGCCAATCTTCTTGCAACGCCATATGAATGATCTTGCGCTCGCTCGGCGTCATCGGTTCAAGAACCACCGTCTCGCCGCTTCGCTTAACCGTGCCGGCCAGGCGCTGCGCCAGGCGCGTCAACGTGTCGGCACGACGCTGGCGATACTGTTCCACATCAAGAATGACTCTGACTTTTTCTTCCGCATCACGGTTCGCAGTCAAATTGGTCAAATACTGCAGCGCATCGAGCGTTTGTCCATGCTTGCCAATCAGTACGCCCAATCCCTCGCCGCGGATATTGAAAACCGTATGATCCTCTTTCGTTAGCTGGTCCACCTCGATAGCAAGGCCCATCGCCTCACAAACCTGAATCACGAATTCCCGGGCTACGGCCATCGGATCAATCGGCTTCACTTTCACGCCGATTCTGGCCATGCGCCCACCAATCAAACCAAACAATCCTTTACTGGGTTCTTCCAGCACTTGATAGTCGACCCGCTCCGGCGGCACTTGCAATTCTGCCAAGGCCAGTTCCAAAGCTTCTTCAATGGTTTTTCCGGTCTTTTCCACATAATTCATGGTGTCCCTGATCCTCCCCTTATGCTTTGGCTCCCGTACCTCTGTACATGAACCACTGCTGAATGATCTGGAAGATATTGCTTACCACCCAGTACAGTACAAGACCCGCCGGGAAAGTGATGCTGATATAGCCGATAAAGAGCGGCATGAACATCAACATCATCTTACTTTGCTGGTTGCTCGTATCCGTGACTTGTTTTTGCGAAAAATAAGTCGTTATCGCCGATACGATCGGCAATACATAGGTGGGATCCGCGTCAGAAAGATTAGCGAGCCACAAAAAGCTAGGCGTCTGCTCATACGTAAAATCACGGATCGCGAAAAAGATGCCCATCAGAATCGGCATTTGCACGAGCATCGGCAGACAGCCCGATAACGGATTGACGCCGGATTCTTTATACATCATCGCCATTTCTTTATTCATTTTTTCCGGATTTTCCTTAAACTTGGTCTGAATCTCTTTCATCTTAGGCTGCAATTCAGACATCGCTTTCATTGATTTAACCTGTTTGACCGTTAACGGATATAAAACAAGCTTTATCATCAAGGTAATCAAAATAATCGCCACACCATAATTCGCGTAGCCGAGTTTTCCGGTTAATTCATAGCACAGCGTCAACAAATGCTGCAGGGGAATGGATATCCAATCGATCAAACTGCTCACGTCCTCAACAATTTCTAATTACTCATCTATTATAACTAAACCGGATCATAACCGCCAGGATGAAAAGGATGGCAACGCAAAATACGCCCCAAAGCCTTCTTGCTTCCGCGCCATGCTCCGTAAGTTTCAATCGCTTCAATGGCATACTGCGAACACGTCGGCACAAAACGACAAGTAGGCGGTTTGAGCGGTGAAATGAATATACGGTAGAAATTAATTACTACTATGAATATCCGTTTCATCGTCATACCGCCTACTTGTTCAAAATTTTTGCCCTAAGACATAAATCCAAAAAAGCATTCACCGTTTTCTGCAAATCAGCCTCTATCAAAGCCTGTCGACCGACTAACACCATATCAAAGCCCGGTTTAACCCGGAACTGTTGCAAGCGATACGCTTCGCGCAAAAGACGTTTAACCCTGTTGCGCACCACCGCATTGCCCAGGCGTTTGCCAGCGGCAAACCCGATACGACTGATTGCCTGTTCATTAGGAACAAGATGAAGAACAGCCATCCGATTGGCAACAGATCGTCCCGTTCTGTAGACGGTCTGAAATTGGCTGTTATCATGCAAGCGCCCACTCTTAGGCAATTTATATTTCATTGACACGGAAAGGCCTTTTGGATCGGCCTACTACGCAGACAGTTTCTTTCTGCCTCTGGCGCGTCTTCTTTGCAGAACGAGGCGACCGCCTTTGGTTTTCATACGCTCACGGAAACCGTGGGTTCTTTTTTTCCAAAGATTATTTGGCTGATATGTGCGTTTCATGTATTCCCACCTCCTTACTAAATAAAGCACACAGAATTCTCACTGTACAATACCTTGTTTTTAACTATTACAGATTATAGACCAGCCGGGAAACCATGTCAAGCCTCTTGGCGCAGGCTATTCGTTTTACTTGTGGATAACATTCCTATTCTTATTCCCATTTATCTAAATTATTGTTGATAACTCTCCCGTTTTTTGTTAATATAAAACCTGCGAGTTATCCCCATAATCCACATAAATTTCGATCTTATCTACATAATATAATATTTATTCACATTTTTATCAACAACTTTGCAAAAACAGTCGATTCCCGGTAAACACCGGCCTCTTTTCTTCTGTTAGTCTTCGTCAGTTGTCTTTTTTTTTCGCTATCGAGGCATTACCGCCCCATATTTATCAACACTTGTGTATAAACCTGTGGATAACTTATCCCCTTGTTCATTATTTCTGTTAATATCATTTTTATTCGCACCATACAGCCTGGAAAGGAATGACCATATGGAAAATTTAGAAGCCTCAATAATATGGGAACAAGTTTTACAAAAACTAGAACAAGAATTGTCCAAGCTCGTCATTGATACCTGGCTTAAGCCGACCACGCCTATATCCATCAGTGACAGTGCGCTGCGCATCGGAACGCCGAAAAGAATCATCAAGGAATGGCTTGAATCACGCTATCTCCCGATCATTACGGCAACAGTCAATTTCATTACCGGCAAACAGCTGGTTGTTGAATTCATCAATTTGGATCTTGAAGACGAAAAAAATGAAGCGCAAACGACCATGGCCGCCGCCGATATTCCTCTTCCCCCTCCCTCCACGGCGCCATCGGCTTATGCCTACGGTCAATCGCCCTCTTCTTTTCCGCCTCCGGTTCCTCCTGCCCGAGCTTCTGAAGAAGGCCGGTCTTTTCCTGTTTCCCAACTTGGTTCTGATGATGCGCGCGCGATTTTAAATCCCAAATACGTATTTGAAACCTTTGTCATCGGCAACTCCAACCGCCTCGCTCATGCCGCGTCGCTGGCCGTCGCCGAAGCTCCGGCTCAGGCATATAATCCTTTTTTTGTTTACGGCGGCGTAGGACTGGGAAAAACCCATCTGATGCATGCCATCGGGCATCGCATCCTGCAAAATCATCCTGACTTGAAATTGATGTATATATCAAGCGAAAAATTCACGAATGAACTGATCAATTCGATTCGCGACGGCAATCCGGAAAGTTTTCGGCAAAAATATCGCAACATTGACGTCCTGCTTGTGGACGATATTCAATTCCTCTCGAAAAAAGAACATACGCAGGAAGAATTTTTCCATACCTTCAATACCTTGCATGAAGCGAACAAACAGATCATCATCTCCAGTGACCGACCGCCAAGGGAAATTCAAACGCTGGAAGACCGTCTGCGTTCACGTTTCGAGTGGGGCTTGATCACCGATATCCAGCCGCCTGATCTTGAAACGCGCATCGCGATCTTGCGCAAGAAGGCGATGCTCGAAAACCTTAATGTCTCAAATGACGTCATGGTCTATATCGCCAGCCGCATCGACAACAACATCCGTGAACTCGAAGGCGCGTTAATCCGCGTCATGGCCTATGCTTCCCTGACCGGTCAGGATATCAGTATTGATTTGGCTACCGAAGCGCTGAAAGATATTTTCCCGCACGGCAAGCCGAAACAAATAACAATTGAATTGATCCAGGAGGTCATAGGTACCTACTTCAAGGTAAGACAAGAGGAATTGCTGGCCAAGAAACGGACGCGCAATGTCGCCTATCCAAGACAGATTGCAATGTATCTGGCCCGCGAACTAACCGAAACCTCCCTGCCGCGCATCGGCGAGATGTTCGGCGGACGCGATCATACAACGGTCATTCACGCCCATGACAAAATTGCCCGTGAACGAATAGCCGATCCGAAATTAGGTACGACAATCAAAGATCTGATCGCTAAAATAGAAAACTCCTAACGGTATAACTCTGTGGGTAAGCCATAGCATATCCTGTCAGCCATATGTTAATAACATTTTCCACATTTTTTTCTGTGGATTTGTGGATAAGTGGTCTCTAGTTTGCCAACAGTTTATGCACATGCTTCTGCCGTTGTATTTCTTCCCGCCTAATGGCTTATCAACATATCTACAGGCCCTACGACTATTACGACTATCTTTTTACTTATATATATAACCCCGTAATAAGCGAACATGATCGGAGGTCACGCATGAATATCACCTGTAAAAAAGACGCTCTACAGCAAGCGGTGCAAACGGTGCAAAAAGCGATTGCCAGCAAGACGCCCATGCCCATACTGACCGGTATTTATCTTGCAGCCAGAGCAGGCCGCCTGGAACTGCAGGCTACTGATTATGAAATAGGCATCAGCTGCGTCATTGATGCGGAGGTCCACGAAGAAGGCAAGACAGTATTGTCCGGCCGTTATTTTCAGGAAATGGTACGCAAGCTTCCCGGCGACAGCGTGAATCTGGTCTCCAGTGAAGATACGAAGACTATGACGATTACCGCAGGCCCTGCCCAATTCAATTTATTGAATCTGCCGGCGGAAGAATTTCCTGTTTTAAAACCGCTGCAAACCGATACAACGATGACGGTTAAAGATAACGTACTCAAAGAACTGATCAAAAGAACGGTCTTCGCTTGTTCTACGGACGAAGCACGGCCCATCTTCACCGGTGCATTGCTTGAGGTCAGTGAGGACAAGGTGACGATGGTCGCGACAAACACGCATCGTCTTTCGATCAAGCATGACAAGCTTGATCAGGTCACGGCTTCTTTCAAAATGATCATTCCGGGGAAAATTCTTACGGAACTGGCACGTTTGCTGGTTGACGATATCCCGACCGATGTGACTCTTTCCTACCGTCACAATCAGGTTTCGTTTGCCTTTAACGATGTTTATATTATTTCCCGACTGATCGAAGGACAATTTCCGGACTATAACCGGGTTATCCCCGAAAGCTTTGCAACGCATGCCCAATTACCGGCAGATGCGTTTCAGTCTGCGGTGGAACGGGTATCGTTATTGGCAAAAGACGGCGATTATAACGTCATCAAGATGTCGTTCAAAGACGGTGAAGTCGTCATAACCTCCAACAACCCGGATGTCGGCAAAGCCTATGAAGCGGTGGCGATCAAGCTCGAAGGCAGTGATGTCGAAATTGCTTTCAATGCGCGCTATGTGACCGATATTTTGAAAAATGTAGATTGTGATACTTTGCTTTTTTCACTGAACACGCCGCTCAGCGCAGCCAGTATAAGGCCGCTGGATGATACGAGTTACGACTATATCGTCACCCCGGTAAGGACGAATTGATATGGAAAAAATAATCATTAACACGCCCGATATTCAGTTGGATCAATTTTTAAAATGGGCCGGCGTCGTAGAGAGCGGCGGTCAGGTTAAAATTCTCATTGAAGCCGGTATTATCATGGTCAATGGTCAGCTTGCCACGCAAAAACGTAAGAAATTGATACCCGGAGATGTGGTTTCAATTCAGGAAGAGGGAACTTGGCTTGTTGCAGCGGAGTGAGGACGTATGAAGGTTCAGCAATTGATCCTGCGGAATTTTCGTAACTATGACGTGTTGGAATTAAGCCCGGCCGCCGGTATCAACATCCTGCTGGGCAATAATGCACAAGGAAAGACGAATATCATCGAAGCCCTTTATTACAGTGCCTTGGGAAGATCGCACCGCACTTCCAGCGATGAAGAAATGATTCGCTGGGAGCAAGACGGCGGCGCCATACAGGTACTGTTTTCCCGTATGGGCGTTGAACAGGAACTGAGGATTCAATTTTTGCCAAGTAAGGGCAAAAGCTGTTTTCATAACGGGCATAAGATCAAGGCGAAGGACATCGTCGGGATGTTCAATGCGGTATTATTCGCGCCGGAAGATTTGATGCTGGTCAAAGGAGCGCCTGTTCTGCGGCGCCGTTTTCTCGATGGTGAGATTTCACAGGCGAGTCCTTATTATTACCAGCAACTGTTGTCCTATAATCGTATTTTAGGCCAGCGTAATCATCTGCTGAAAAAGATACGCGAACGCAAGGCAAAAGAAGAACTGCTCGACAGCTGGGATCCGCAGTTGGCAAAGGCGGCCGCCTCCATCGTGGGGAAAAGGCTGGAAGCGGTAAAAAAATTGGCGATGCTGGCGAACCTGATGCATCGTAAAATCACCGCGAACCAGGAGAATCTTCAGGTTCAATATCAGCTCTCAGGCATCGGAGAAGGCGATCTTTCTCCGGCGGCTTATGAGAAAGCATTGCTGGAGGGAAGAAGGCAGGATGTCTTTCGCGGCAGCACCGGAGTCGGACCGCACCGCGATGATCTGACGCTTTTGGTCAATAATGTTGCGCTGCGTTCCTTCGGTTCGCAGGGGCAGCAACGAACCGGAGCGTTGTCGCTGAAGCTGGCTGAGCTGGAATATATAAAATCGGAGACGGGCGAATATCCGGTATTATTACTTGATGATGTAATGAGCGAGCTCGATGAAAGCCGGCGTGAACATTTATTGGCTTTTATCAAAGACCGGATTCAAACCTTTATTTCGGCTACCGATGAGGCGTATTTCCCGAAAAATTTCAATAGCTGCTACTATCAGGTTGTACAAGGGCGGGTTACGAAAGCATGAAAAACATGATGAAAGGTCTGAAAGATCTGATTCCGGCGACGATCCGTCATATGGGAATGACAAAAGATTTTAACGGCCATGTCGTCGTTATGCGCTGGCCTGAGATTGTCGGCTGCGAAAATGCGGTGCATTGCAGGGCGCTTTCTGTTCAGCGCGGCGTGGTGTTGGTCGAAGTGGACAGCCCGGTCTGGGGACATCATTTGTCGATGATGAAAAGGGAAATGATCGCCAAGGCCAATGAGTTGATCGGTGAAAAACTTATCGAAGATATTCGATTCAAAGCAGGATATTTTAAAGATAGCCAGAATAAGCAACAAGACGGAGAGTTATCCCCAGTGCAGGAAATACCTGCTTTATGGCAAGTTCGTTTATCCACAGGGGAGCGCGCTTGGTTGGAAGAAACGGTGAAAAGCACTGCGGATCCTGCCTTACGCCGCAAGATGACCCGAATTTTGCGCAAGGAACTTGCTTTACGCAAGTTGCGAAAAGAAAAAAGCTGGCATAAGTGCAGCGCCTGCGATGCATTATGTCCGCCGCAAGATGCGCTTTGCACCACCTGCAATCTTCATAAGCGTGAAGGTATGGTCGTACGATTGCTGGAAATGCTTAGAGAAATACCCTGGCTTCGCTATGCGGAGGCGGCCGAGCAGCTGGCCTGCAGCCGTCAGGAATATCAAGCAGCTTGCGAAATAACGCTGTCCAGATTGGCTAGCGCCTTATATCATGGCGATACGGATCGAATGACGGTAAGCAGTTATCTGATGATAAAAACCGGCGCAAAACCGGAAAATATTACCGAAGGCGCGATTCAAAAAGTTCTGGATGGATTCAGGAGGAAAAAGAAAGATGTTTCTACACCTGGGAGCGGATACGGTGGTTCCCCTGCGCGAAGTAATCGCCATAAATGATTTGAAGCATACGCAGTCTAAGGCGAACGGAATTTTTATCAAGAATATGCGGGAAAAAGATAAGGTAGTGGATGTTTCCGACAATCAACCGAAAAGCTTTGTGATAACCGACGGTCTGGTGTATCTGTCGGCTATTTCGGCATTGACGCTTAAAAAAAGGGCGCATCACTTGAATGGCTTGGAACATGACGAAGCGTAACGTGGAGGTTAAGTATGAGTTTTGATGATGATATGACAGTCAGCGGCAATTATGGCGCCAACCAGATTCAGGTCTTGGAAGGTCTGGAGGCTGTGCGTAAGAGGCCAGGTATGTATATAGGCAGTACGTCTGCCCGCGGTTTGCACCATTTGGTGTACGAAGTGGTCGACAACAGCATCGATGAAGCCTTGGCTGGTTACTGCAATCGGGTAACGGTTACGATCGGCAAGGATAATCAGATTACCGTTACGGACAATGGTCGCGGCATTCCTGTCGATATGCATGAAACGGGAAAACCGGCGGTCGAGGTCGTTTTGACGATTTTGCATGCCGGCGGTAAGTTCGGCGGCGAAGGCTATAAAGTGTCGGGCGGTTTGCATGGCGTCGGCGTATCGGTCGTCAACGCGCTCAGCACCCGTCTGGAGGTAGAGGTCAAGCGCAGCGGCAAGATTCATACGATCGCGTTTGAGCGGGGTTATACGTCAGAGCCATTGACCGTAATCGGCGATACCGAAGAGACCGGGACAAAAGTTACTTTTTGGCCGGACGACACGATTTTTGAAGAAACCGTGTACAGCTTTGATATATTAAAGCAACGTCTCAGAGAACTGGCTTTTTTGAATAAAGGCGTCACGATATTGCTGACCGATGAACGAAACGGTGATAGCCGCGAGTTTTTCTATGAGGGCGGCATCTGCTCGTTCGTCGAATATCTTAACCAGAATAAAGAGGCTGTGCATGCCAAACCGATCTATGTCGAAGGTTTGCGGGATACGACGATGGTCGAAGTGGCGATCCAGTACAATGACAGCTATGTCGAAAATATCTACAGCTTTGTAAATAATATCAACACGCATGAAGGCGGCACGCATCTGAGCGGTTTTAAAATCGCTCTGACCAGGGCGATCAACGATTATGCGCGCAAATTCAACATTCTCAAAGAGAATGAAGAAAATTTGAGCGGCGATGATATTCGCGAAGGTCTGACTGCGGTCATCAGCGTCAAAGTGCAGGAACCGCAGTTCGAAGGGCAGACGAAGACGAAGCTCGGCAACAGCGAAGTACGCGGTATTGTCGATGGTTTGGTCAGCGAAGGCTTGAATGAGTTTTTTGAAGAAAATCCGGTTGTGATCAAGAAAATCATCGAAAAAGCGATCATGGCATCGCGCGCCCGGGAAGCCGCGCGTAAAGCGCGCGAATTGACGCGGCGTAAGAATGCACTGGAATTCAGCTCGTTGCCGGGCAAACTGGCGGACTGTTCGATAAAAGATCCGGAACAGACGGAGATTTATCTGGTCGAAGGTGATTCCGCGGGCGGCAGTGCGAAACAGGGGCGGGATCGTCGCTTTCAGGCAATCCTGCCGCTCAGAGGCAAGATCCTGAACGTGGAAAAAGCGCGTCTTGACAAGATCCTGAACAATGAAGAGATTCGGACGATGATCACGGCTTTCGGCTGCGGCATCGGCGATGACTTCAATGTCGAAAAGGCCCGTTACGGCAAAATCATCATCATGACGGACGCCGACGTGGACGGAGCGCATATCCGGACACTGCTTTTGACCTTCTTTTATCGCTATATGATGCCGTTATTGGAAAGCGGCAAAATCTATATCGCGCAACCGCCTCTCTATTTGGTTAAAAAAGGTCGCGAGAGCTGGTATTTGTACAGCGACGATGAATTGAACACACTCTTGGCTCGGATCGGCCGGGACAATATGAATGTTCAGCGTTATAAAGGCCTTGGAGAAATGAATCCCGAACAATTATGGGATACGACGATGAACCCGGAAGCGCGGACTGTGCTGCAGGTCAAGCTGGAAGATGCGGCCGAAGCAGACCAAATTTTCTCCATTTTGATGGGAGACAAGGTAGAGCCGCGGCGCAAATTTATCGAAGACCATGCCCATACCGTCCGAAATCTGGACATATAGCAAGAAAACCCCGTCTTATGCCGGGCCGACTGGCCGGGCTGGAGGCGGGGTTTTTCTTTTAAAAAGCAAGTTGCAAGCGGAAGGGGATAGTGAAGATGCGTTTGTTGTTGGTCGAAGATGAAAAAAGTTTGGCCGATTCGTTGGCTTATTTATTGAGGAGTCAGCGTTATCAAGTCGATGTTGCGTATGACGGCGCAGCTGGCTTGAAGCTGGCGCTTGAAAAAGTTTATGATCTGATTGTTTTGGATCGTATGCTGCCGAAGATGAACGGCATAGAAGTATTGCGCGAACTCAGGGAATTGCAGCTTGAAATTCCTGTTTTGATGGTCACGGCGCGTGATACGGTGCAGGATCGGGTCCAAGGTTTAGATTCGGGCGCAGACGATTATCTGCTGAAGCCGTTTGCCACAGAAGAACTGTTGGCGCGGGTACGGGCCTTAACCAGACGCGGCCAAGCGCCGCTGCAGGAGAGTGAAATGGCAACGCCTTCGTTTCGCTTCACGCCGGCCAAGGGCGAGGTCGTACAGGGCGGCGAAGTGATTCGCCTGACGCCGACGGAAAGCAGCTTATTGGAGTTGTTGTTGCGCAACGCCAACAATGTGGTGACGAAAGAAATCATCCTGGAGCGGATTTGGGGCTATGCTTCTGACATCGAACCGGGCAATATCGACTTATATATTCATTATTTGCGAAAAAAATTGCAGACAACATCCATCCGAACGATAAGAAGCAAAGGATACATGTGGGAGGAATAAGATGTTTAAAAAGTTACGGCGACAGATGACGCTGCTTAATATGACGCTGTTTTCGCTGTTGTTGTTGATCTTATCCACGTTTACTTATTGGACGATGGTCTTTCAAATCGAGGATTATGCGATAGAGAATCTGACGCAGCTAGCCGGAGAGATTCTGGTGGGACATCAATATGATGACATCGGGCAGCGCCGTAAAAGCCGTCTACCCAGCGCTTTTTTCTTTCGCACGGACGAAATGGGAAATGTGATTGCCTCTTCTTCCTATATGCCGGTCGAGAGAGAAAAATGGCATGATTTTTTAAATATGGCATTGGACGATAAAGACGGCAAAGGCATCATCAACTGGCAGACGCAGGAATATGCTTATTTTGTCATGCATGATCCGCAATATAATGGACAGATTGTCGTCCTGCGCAATTTTAGCCTCTACCGGCATTCACTCGACGTCTTGTTGGAGACCGTCCTTTGGTCGAGCATCATTTGCCTGGGCCTGGCTTTGGTCGCCAGTTTCTTCTTAGCGGCCAGAGCGATGATTCCGGTAAAAGAGGCATGGCAGCAGCAACAGGATTTTGTTACCGAAACATCGCATGAACTGAGAACGCCGCTTGCCGTAATACGCGCCAATCTTGACATTCTCTGGCAATGCAAGGCGGAGACGATTCAAAGTCAGGAGCAATGGCTGCGCCATATCGATCTGGAAAGCCAGCGTATGAATAATCTGGTGGATTCCCTGCTTTTCCTCGCCAGGGCGGATGCGCAGCAGCAGCCGTTGGTCAAAGAAGTGATCTGGCTGAATAAGATCGTCTATGAAACGGTGCAGACTTTCCGCTCCTTGGCCATTGGCAAAAAGATCGTCCTGGAACAAGAAGTGGCGCTCGATGTTTCGGTCAACGGCGACCGGAACCGCATCCGGCAGGTCTTATCGATCCTGCTCGATAATGCGCTGCGTCATACAAAGGAAAAAGGTAAGATTGTCATCAAGGTAAAAAAAGTGGAACGAAAAGCCGTCTTAGAGGTGATCGATAACGGCGAAGGAATCGAGCAGGATGAGTTGCCGCGGATCTTCGACCGTTTTTACCAGTCGGCTAACGCGCGTGAAAACGGAGCCGCTGGTCTTGGCCTTTCGATCGCGCGCTGGATCGTCGATTCGCATGGCGGCAGCATCGAAGTGAAAAGCGAGAAAGGAAAAGGAACTTCGTTTTCTGTATTTTTTCCGCTGCTCGAAAAAGGATAAACAAAGTTTGCGAGTGTGAAAAGGGAAGAAATTAACGGTCTGATTGCGATAATGAGACCTAAGGCCAGATTTAGCAGGCTAAATCTATTAGATTGTTAAATTTGGCCGTATTTATCGTTAATTTCTCCAATATACCATTGACGTCAAGAATAGAAGGAGTATAATAAACCAGGAACAATGATTTGATCCTTGCTAAGATATTGTCGTTAAAATGATGAAAAGCAGAGTTGAGTATGGCAATAAGAAACTTGTGATCGGCCTTACTGATTTATTCGGGAAGGTTTTTTCTATGTTTGCAAAATGAAGCGAAGGTTAAGAGGAGGTGAAAGCGTGGACGCTGGCCCTGATAGTAGAAACCAAGATATGATCGCGTTTGAAAAATCAGAGGACGGAGTCCTCTGCATATAAGGAGGGAGTTTCGATGGAACAAAGAACCGAGCTGTATTTCAGCCGTATAAAAGGAAAACCTATCTACGATTCAAATGGACAGCAGGTCGGCAAAGTAAGAGACATGGCCGTATCCTGGGACAATGCAACGCCGTGGATCGTAGGGATAAAATATGAGAAAGATAGTCATTGTCTGATTCCGTGCAGCGTGATCAAGGAGATGTCCGAAGAAGGCATCCGCTTGGCGGGGCCGATGCAGGCAAGCTGCAACATTCAGTTGCGTGAAGAAGAAACCTATATTGCAAAATGGTTGCTCGATAAGCAAATCATTGATTTAAAAGGGACGAAACTGGTTCGGGTCAATGATATCATGCTCTCGTGGTTTACGACCGCGCAAGGCCAAACGCATGTCGCGCTGACGGCGGTGGATATCGGGCTCAAAGGCCTATGCCGTCGTTTAGGCATTGAATTTTTAGTGAAGAACCGGGCCGACAATCTCTTGGGCTGGCAGCATATAAATCCGCTCGAGAACCGGACGTCCAATCTGCAACTGAAGCGGGAAAAAGAACAACTGGGGCAGATGCATCCGGCGGATATCGCCGATTTGATTGAGGATATGGATTATAATAAGCGGGCCAGTTTCCTGGAAAATTTGGATGAACAACAAGCAGCCGATGCGCTGGCTGAAATGGAACTGGAGACGCAGGTAGAAATCATCGAGCAGATGGATCAGCAAAAGGCATCGGATCTGCTCGAAGAATTGCCGCCGGATGAAGCGGCCGATATTCTGGGCGAGTTGCCGGAAGAAAAATCGCGTGAAATTCTCAGTCTGATGGAAAAGGAAGAGGCCGATGAAGTCCAGGAACTGATGGACTACGACGATGAAACGGCCGGAGCGTTGATGACGACCGAATATATCGCGGTTGCGCCTGAATTGACGGCGCAGGAAGCGATCGACGAATTGCGTCGTATGGCGCCGGAAGCCGAGACGATCTATTATCTCTACGTCACGGATGAGCAGGAACATCTGCTTGGCGTGTGTTCGCTGCGCGAATTAATCCTGACGCCGCCCGAGAAAAGACTGACGGATTTCATGCATAAAAAAGTCGTCACAGTCCATTTTGAGGATGATCACTCCACCGTGGCGGATAAAATACATAAATACAGCCTGTTGGCCTTGCCGGTCGTCGATGAGGAAAATGTCCTGCAGGGCATCATCACGGTCGATGACGTCATGGATATCTTGATGTCGGATCGCAGTCGGGTGGAAATATTTTCGAACCTGCTGAGCGGCAAGCGCTCTGGTAGGGGGTGGAAACAGTAATGAAAAGCTGGCGCAAACAATTTCCCCGCTTGGCTATGTTTCTGGGCGTGATGGGGCCGGGTATCGTTACGGCGTTTGCCGACAATGATGCCGGCGGCATTGCGACCTATGCGGCGGCGGGTGCAAAATACGGTTATCAATTAATTTTCACGATGCTGGTCAGTACCGTTTGTCTGGCTATTGCCCAGGAAATATCGGCGCGAACCGGCGCGGTCACCGGTAAAGGATTATCGGATCTGATCCGTGAACAGTACGGTGTGAAATGGACGTTTTTCGCGATGTCCGTCCTGCTGATCGCCAATATCGGCACCACGGTCTCTGAGTTTTCCGGTATTGCCACGAGTTTTGAACTGTTCGGCATATCCAAGTACATCTCGGTGCCCTGTATGGCGCTGATGATCTGGTGGCTGGTGGTGAAGGCGGATTATCAGCGCGTGGAGAAAGTGTTCTTTGCTCTTTGCCTGGTCTTTTTGAGCTATGTGGTGTCGGGCGTGATCGTCGATCCGCCATGGCAGGAAGTCTTAAAGGCTTCGGTAACGCCAAGCTTTTCCGGCGATGTAGACTTTCTTCTGCTTGCGGTTGGCGTCATCGGCACGACGATTACGCCGTGGGGACAGTTTTATGTGCAGTCTTCGGTCGTTGACAAAGGCATCACCGCGAAAGAATACCGCTATACGCGCTGGGACGTGATGATCGGTTCTTTCTTTACCGGCTTTATTGCCTTTTTCATCATGGTCGCCACGGCAGCGACGCTGTACGCGAACGGCATCACGATAGAGACGGCGAAGGATGCGGCAATTGCTCTGGAACCGCTGGCGGGAAAGTACGCCAGTTTCCTCTTTGCCTTAGGCTTACTTGGCGCATCGATGCTGGCGGCGTTTGTTCTGCCGCTTAGCACCTCGTATGCGATCTGCGAAGCGTTCGGCTTTGAACAGGGGATCAGCAAGAATTATAAAGAGGCGCCGGTCTTTTTCGGCCTTTATACGGTGATGATCGTCCTGGGCGCGGCGATCGTGCTTTGGCCGGATTTATCATTGTACCAGGTCATGCTGACGACGCAGGTCGTCAACGGCGTATTGCTGCCGCCGATTTTGGTCTTTATGGTCTTGATCGCCAGCAATGTGAATCTGATGGGCAAACATGCCACGTCGAAGACTTATAACGCCATCACCTGGGTCTTCACCACATTCCTGATCCTGCTCACGTTGGTGTTGTTGGTTACGACGCTCTTTCCGGAAACGGCGGAATGGATCAAAACGCTTCTCTGACAGTCTCCGATGGTCTCAAATTAATTGAGACCATCTTTTTTTTGCGTAATGGGCAATTGTAAGAAGAGTGGCAGTCATCTGTAATTGAAAAAAAATAGGCAGAAAGATAAAGTAAAGAAGCAGACTTATTCTCAGGGCAGGGTGAAATTCCCTATCGGCGGTAGCCCGGCATAGCCGGGGAGCCCGCAAGCGCTCTTGCAGACCGCAAGATGGCAGCAGATCTGGTTGAGCCAGAGCCGACGGTTATAGTCCGGATGAAAGAGGATAAAACAGTCTTTTGCCAAATCACTGTATATTCCTGTGCCTTGATTCGGATGAGTCGCCTAAATAAAGGAGGCGTATCACGATGAATCAGAAAAAAGAAGAAAGCGTATGGAAAAAAAGAGTGACCAATGCGTTGTCATCCTTGCAAGAGGGCAAAGGGGTATTGGTAACCGATGATGAAGAACGGGAAAATGAGGGCGATTTGATTTTTTCAGCCGAAAAGATTGGTGTTGCGGAAATGGCGATGTTGATTCGCGAATGCAGCGGAATTGTCTGCCTTTGCCTGCCTGAAGAGCAGGTAGAAAGATTGGCGCTGCCGATGATGACGGAAAAAAACACCAGCGCCTTTCAAACGAATTTCACCGTATCGATTGAAGCGGCGCAGGGCGTGACGACCGGCGTATCGGCGGCTGACCGGGTGACGACGATCAAAGCGGCGATCAAAGAGGACGCCTGCTATAGCGACCTTTGCAGTCCCGGTCATGTCTTTCCGCTTCGTGCCAGAAAAGGCGGCGTACTGGAGCGGCCCGGACATACGGAAGCAACCGTCGATCTGATGCGGCTTGCCGGGCTGAGACCGTTTGGCGTCTTATGCGAATTGACAAACCAGGATGGCTCAATGGCGCGTCTGCCGGAAATCACTGCGTTTGCGGCAAGACATGCTTTTCCGCTGCTGTCGGTGGCCGATTTAATAAAATATAGAAGAGCAATAGAAGAAAAGTAAGTCAGCAATGGACGGATCGCTTCTTAAGAAAAGAAGGCGGTCCGTCTATTTTGCTGTCTAATGGCGAGAAGATAGTAGGATATGATATAATGACTAGAAGAAAATACGCAAGGAACACAGGGTGATGAATATTGGCAAAAGCAACGGATAAAGAAAGAAGACGCTATGAAGTAATCGGTGTGTTTCTCATGGCGCTAGGCGTTATCGGTTTGATCAGTTTATATGGCGGCAATACCGGCGTGCTCGGGCGCTACTTAGGCAAATTTCTTTCTTACGCCTTCGGTATTGGCGCTGTAGTCGTGCCGATCTTGATCATGGCGATCGGCGGCATGTATATTAAAAGCGGTCAGGCGATTCGTTTCAGCAGCCGCTTTTGGGGTCTGTTATTATTTTATGTTTCGGTACTGGCGTTGTTCCATCATTTTCTGGTTGCCGAAGGGACTGAAATCTTGCCGGAAAGCCTGCTCGAAGGCGGCGGCCTGATTGGCGGCATGGTGCTCTTTCTTCTGCGCAAAGTCGTCGGTTTTTACGGCGGCATGGTCCTGGTTTTGGCGATGGCTGTCTGGGGACTCTTATTGGCGACGACCTGGTCGCTCTACCATACGTTGAGCGCAGCGGGACAAAAGACGCAGGAAGGCATAACCACCGCCTATGAATCCGTTCATAGCAAGGCGGAAACTTTTTATAATCAGGATAAAGACTGGCGTTTTACCACGCATGGCCGTTCCGGCAAACAGGAGAAAGGCGAATACGAATCGCCGACGCTATTTAACCGCCTCTTCAGCAACAGTCGTTTGGCAGGCGAGACAGAGGCGGTAAAAGAAGTGCCGCTTCTGCTGCATGAGGAAAAAGAAAGCGAGCGATACGAAGCGCCGCTGCTGGAGGAACGCGTCAGTACGCCGGAAAGACCGGCAGCGCCGCCGCAAAAGGTTCGTCAAACGGCGCCGCGTGAAAACGTGAAGCCGCCGGAGCGGACGAATAACAAGGAGACGCCGTTGCCAGGACTGCTTGATCCCGCACCAACGCCGGTTCCGGGACAGTATCAGCTGCCGCCGCTCTCACTTCTGAATAAGCCGAGCGTCAAGAATGACGGCAAACAGGATAAGGAAGTGGCGGCTAACGCGAAAACACTGGAAGAAACATTGGAAAGTTTTGGCGTCAAGGCGAAAATAAAGCATGTGAGCCAGGGACCGGCCGTGACGCGCTATGAACTCGAGCCTGCGCCCGGCGTAAAAGTAAGCCGCATCGTGAATCTTGCCGATGACATCGCGCTCAGTCTCGCGGCGTCGGGCGTGCGGATCGAGGCGCCGATTCCCGGCAAAGCTGCGATCGGCATCGAAGTGCCGAATAAGACGGTTTCAAGCGTGCCGCTGCGCGATGTGTTGGACCATCCGAATTTTTTGACCGCCAAGTCGCATTTGACCGTCGCGCTGGGCAAGGATATCGCGGGCAATATCATCACGACTGATCTGGGCAAGATGCCGCATCTTTTGGTGGCCGGTTCGACCGGTTCCGGCAAAAGCGTATGCGTAAACACGCTGTTGGCGAGCATCCTTTTTCGGGCGACGCCGGATGAGGTGCGATTTATCCTGATTGACCCGAAGGTGGTTGAACTTACAAGTTATAATGGCTTGCCTCATTTGCTGACGCCGGTTGTGACCGAGGCGAAAAAAGCAGCGGCTGCGCTTCGCTGGGCGGTCGTGGAGATGGATCGCCGTTATGAAATGTTTGCGGCGGCCGGCGTCAGGGACATCGGCCGTTATAATGAACAGATCGATGCGTTCCCGGTGGGTGACGGTTCGAGCGGGACGAAGATGCCGTATATTCTGGTCGTTATCGATGAGTTGGCGGATCTGATGATGGTTTCGCCGGTCGATGTGGAAGATGCCATCATCCGTCTGGCACAAAAAGCGAGAGCCGCCGGCATTCATATGGTTCTGGCGACGCAGCGCCCTTCGGTCGACGTTATTACCGGCTTGATCAAAGCGAATGTGCCTTCGCGCATCGCCTTCGCCGTATCGTCGCAGGTCGACTCACGCACCATCCTCGATATGGGCGGTGCAGAAAAATTATTGGGCAAAGGCGATATGCTGCTCTATCCGATCGGTACGCCGAAGCCGCTGCGCGTCCAAGGCGCATTCATTGCCGACGGAGAGGTTGAGGCACTGACCGATTACATCAAAGCGCAAAGTGAACCGCCGGAGTATGTGGATGGCGTTACGACCTGCGAAAATCCTAATTCGAGTGCGGCACATCAGGCGGAAGTCTGTGAAGACGAATTATTGGAAGACGCAGTGCGCATTATCATGGAGACGCAGCAGGCCTCGGCGTCGATGCTGCAGCGCAAGTTCCGCATCGGTTTCACGCGGGCGGGCCGCCTGATCGACCGGATGGAAGAATTGAAGATTCTCGGGCCGAATGTGGGCAGCAAGCCACGGGAAATCTTGATGGGCTATGAAAATGCGATGGAACGCTATTTCAGTAAAAATGAAGCGGCGAGTGCAAAAGAAGAGGACGATTAAAAAAGCGGCGAACTGCGTTTTAGCAGTTTGCCGCTTTTTTCAAGTCGTCAAATCCGTTTTTGTTTCGCCTTCGACCGCAGGCGGTTCAGAGATCGTTTCGGCGGTCGATTCCCTGGGCGCTGTCTTCATTTCCGGCTCCGCCGCGCTATTTGGCGCGAAAGTCAGCTGCACAGGCGCATCGAGCGCCGCCTGGCCTTTGGCATAGGCTTCCATGATTCTTTTGTGCCGTTCGGCGAACGGCAGGCCGTCAAGCTGCAAGGCCTGATATTTCTTAGCCGCCTCCGCCAGCAGGAGCGGATCGACGCTGGGCGTTGCGGTCTGTAAGATTTGCTGGATGCGCGCCGAAAAATCGAGTTGGGCGAGCGGTGAAGCGGTCGCAGGTGCGGCGCTTGCCGTGTCTTTACTCGCTTTAGTGTCAGTAGGGACTGTTTTTGTATAAGCGCTTTGCACTTTGCTCAGATCATGGCCGATCATTTTTCCGGCATCCTGCAGGTCAGCCTGCTTGAGATACTCTTTGAACTGCGTTTTATCGCTAGCCGATAATTTTTTATAATCATGGATGAAGGCATCCTGTTCTTCCTTGGGCAGACGATTTTTCAGCGTCGTGATCGATTTGGGATAATCCGTCAGACTTTGGATGCCGAGAGCGCCCGCCAAAAAGCCTAAAATATTCATGCGCTAATGTCCTCCTTGCAAATTGGACGATATTGTATTGCATATACTTCGCTTAAGAAAAGGGAATTCCTGTTATCTTAATTTTTTTAAGTGGTGAAAATCAGTTTTTTTTTCTGGCCGTGCGGAGCGGCAAAATGTTATAATGAACAAGTGCCGAGGTTTGGCAATTTTTAATGCGAAAGACGGCTGCTGCGCAAGCGGCGTTAAGCCGGAGAAGAGAGGGATTTATTTTGACGAAAGCAACGATTGAAACGGCTAAAGGGAAAATCGTTATTGAACTGTTTGAGAATGAGGCTCCGAAGACGGTGGAAAACTTCACCTATTTGATTGAAAAAGGATTTTATGACGGCTTGTCTTTTCATCGCGTGATAAAAGGATTTGTGGCGCAAGGCGGTTGTCCGGATGGTACCGGCGCCGGCGGCCCCGGATATACGATTCCCTGCGAGACGGAAGGAAATCCGCACAAGCATGAACGCGGCTCCTTGTCGATGGCGCATCGCGGTCCCAATACCGGAGGAAGTCAGTTTTTCATCGTATACGAACCGCAACCGCATCTCGATGGGCTGCATACGGTCTTTGGCAAGGTGATTGAAGGTTTGGACGTTGTGGATGACATCCGCCAGGGTGATATCATGGAAAAAGTGACGGTTGCCAAAGAATAGACAGGAATGAAGGCTTGCCCTTGGCCTATGGCTAAGAGCAAGCCTGGTTTTTTCTTATTGGCAGGAATGGAGCATGAAGCATGGAAAATGTAAGTATCGATATCTTATTGTTCTTGATGGGCGCCGGATTCGTCGCATCCTTTATCGACTCGGTGGTCGGCGGCGGCGGTCTGATTTCGTTGCCGTCGCTCCTGATGGTCGGTTTGCCGCCGACGATGGCGCTGGGAACGAACAAAATGGCCAGCGTAATGGGCAGCTTTACCAGTACGCTTTCGTTTTTGCGTTCCGGCAAGATCGATCTCAAAATCATCTGCTGGCAATTTCCGCTTTCCTTTTTTGGCTCGGCCTTAGGCGTTTATACCGTGCAGCAGATCCCGTCACAGTTTTTGAAGCCGCTGGTGGTGGTGATGCTGTTGGCGGTGACCGTTTATACTTTTACTAAGAAGAATTGGGGCGATGTTTCCACCTATCGGGGCGTCAGCGGACGAACGGCCTGGCTTAGCGGTCTTGCTGCGGCCGGCATCGGCTTTTATGACGGCTTTTTCGGCCCGGGAGCCGGTTCGTTTTTTATCTTTTGTTTTCTGATGGTCGGCTTTGATTTTGTTGTCGCGGCCGGGAATGCCAAAGCGCTTAATTTTGCCAGCAATATCGCCGCGGTACTTGCTTTTGCTTATTTCGGTTCGATTCAATACGCGTATGCGATTCCGATGGGCATCGCGATGATTCTCGGCGCATTGGCCGGTTCGCGGCTTGCGATTCGCAAAGGTGCGGCTTATGTCAGACCGCTGTTTTTATTTATGTCGGTTATTCTGATCGGCAAACAGATTTGGGATATGTGGTGTAAATAATATCAGCTATGAGGGGATTTTCAGTGATGGATAAAGACAAAAAAGGTATCGAGTGGCTTTTTCGCCAGCTGCCTGAATGGGTCGAGAAGGGAATCTTGCCGCAAGACAGGGCGGATGCGCTGCGCGCCCACTACCAACGCGAAGAAGAGGGCAGCGGTTCATCGCGTCTGCTGACGCTGTTTGCGATCATGGGACTGGCTTTGATCGGGCTCGGCGTCATCTTGATTCTGGCGCATAACTGGGACCAGCTTAGCCGCATGCATCGATTGGTGCTGCTCTTGGGCCAGTTGTTTGGCGCGCAGCTTTTCGCCGCGTATGCATTATGGCGCAAGCCGGACAGCATCGCCTGGTGCGAGGGAAGCGGCGTCTTATTGGCTTTATTGCTGGGCGCATCGCTCGCGCTGATTGGACAGACCTATCATGTCGCGGCGGAAACGGGTTCCTTTCTGCTGCTTTGGATGCTCTTGGTCCTGCCGATTGTCTATCTTTTGCGCGCGGTACTGCCCGCGCTGATCTATCTGGCTGGGATCATGGCATGGCTCTTCGTAGGCGTCGATTATCCCGGCGAGAAGCAATGGATTTGGCTGCTGCTCGCTTTACTCGGGCCGTATTACTGGCAACGATTGCAAACGGAACGTTATGGAGAACAGGCGGTGATTCTCTCCTGGTCGTTACTTCTTTGCGCCTATGTTAGCTTCGTCGAGATCTTTCAGCGCTATATCGGAGAACTCGATTTTTTGGTCTACGGCACGTTATTTGCCGCAACATATCTGATCGGCCGCTGCTGGTTTGACGAAGAGGTCTCCGTCTGGAAAAAGGCGCATAAGCTGGTGGGCGGCGGCGGCGTTTTGGCGCTGTCGATCGCGTTGACGTTTCAAGAGTTTTGGCATAATGAAAAATGGCAGGCAAGCGGTCAGGAGGAACAGTGGCTGGTCGGAGCGCTGCTGCTCTTGCTGGTTGGCTTCTTATGGCAAAGTTTTCGCAAAGAACGCGGCGCTTGGGCCTTGGGCTTGCAGCCGCTGGTGGTTGCGGGAGGCTTGTTTTTGGTGCAAGCCTGCGGCAGTTGGGCGTCTGCGTTATTATTTAACGTCTATGCGCTGTTCATCGGCATCCGGGCGCTCGTTCAAGGCGTGAAGCGAAACAGTTTCACCCGTTTGAACGCCGGGATGCTGTTGGTAGCCGGTTTGATCCTGGTGCGTTTCTTCGATTTGAATTATAGCTACGTCTTTCGCGGCTCGGTGTTCGTTTCGGTCGGCGGCGCGTTTTTGCTGGTGAATGCCTGGCTGGCGCGGCGAAAAGGCAAGGTGATGAAATGAAGCAGATTACATGGCGAAAAGGGTTATTTGTTGTATTGGCGATTCTGCAAGTCAGCGCGGCGCTCTATATGGTCTGGCGCTGGGAGGATATTTTGCAGACAGGGCAAAGTTACCGTTGGCAGACCGCGCCGGTCGATCCGTATGATGCGCTGCGGGGAAGGTATGTACGGTTTTCTTTTAAGGGAAATAAGGTTCCGCTCGTTGGTGAGGCGGTTCCCGGCGTTGGGCAACGCGCATATGCGCTGATCGGACGCGATGAAAAAGGCTATGCCGTATTGCAGGGCGTTCAGGCTGAGCGCCCGCGAAAAGGAGAATATGTCCGCGTGAAGGTGCAGCAAGTCAGCGCTGCGGGTGTCAGCGTGAACCTGCCGTTCGACCGCTTTTATCTGGAAGAAAGTCTTGCGCCGGAGGCTGAAAAAGCCTTTCGCGCGGCCGCCGGTCAGGAATCCTCGGTTGCGGTGCGCATCAAAAACGGCGATGCCGTCGTCGAAGAGCTGTATATCGAAAACATACCGCTTCTAGACTATTTGAAGCGCTAAAATAAAAGGCCGGAGCGGATGCTCCGGCCTTTTATGAATTTTCTTCGCTTTGTCTGGCCTGCCACCAGGCGTCGGCGAGCGTGACGGCGCTTTGCGAATCGGTGGCATAGCCGTCGGCGCCCAATTGCTGGCAAAGTGTGTGATCGAGAAAGAAAGCAGGGCCGCCGATGAGAATCCTGATGCGGGAAAGATGCTGATCGCAGCGGATCGCTTTGATTAAATCATGCACCTTGATCAGGTTGAACGGCAGAACGACTGCTACGCCTAAAAGAAAAGGTTTCTTCTCATGCAGCAGCGTGAGCAGGTCGGGAATTGGCGTATTGCCGCCAAGGAAATACGTCTGCCAGTTGTCCAGTTCCAAGAGGTCGGAGGCCATATTAGCGCCCAGCGAGTGGTATTCTCCCGGGGCGGCGGTAATCAAGGCCGGCCCTTTCATATGCTTGTTGAAAGAGGAAATTTTGCTGTACTGCATTTGCATGATGCGTGCGACGGTCGCGGTGGCGAGATGTTCCTGGGCGGCGGAGATTTCATCTTGCTCCCAAAGCGAGCCGATCGAATACAGGCAAGGCTGTAAGATGCAACAGTAGAGTCTTGCAATTTCCTCCGGCGTATCGGCGGACGATAAGGCCAGACAAGAGTGATAATCGCCGTTTAAGAGCGATTCACGGCAGGAAGTCAGAATCTCATCCGTTAACGAGTCATCCAAACCGAAGTCGCTGAAGGAAAAGGCCGTCGTATTTTGCGCAAGCTGCAGCAACGTGTTGTGTTTGGCCATCAGCCACTGGTATTTCAAAATGATTTCTTCCGCAGCCGTCGGCGGCAGATGGCGGTCGATGGCTCGCTGCCAGGCGGCAAAGAGAATCGGAAAATAAGAATCGGAATAGCCGCGGCTCTGATAGGTGCGGTAAAACCAGACTAAAACGCGGCAGAGCAGAGGATAATTGTTGAAATAAAGAACCGTGAGCATAAATTTCGCATGATACATGTGATTGTCGAGCATGGTTTGATGCTTTGTATTGCCGGTTATTTCAAGGATGTTGGGATGACGCGATAACGTATCGTTGACATGCTGCAGGAGAAGCGCAGAGTGTTTTTGAAATTCCTGTGTCGAAGCGGCACAAACATGGGGGAGCTGCGAAGCTTCCGTAAGCAGTTTGCTGAACATGGCAAGGCCTCCTTTACGTTTACGGCATAAAGGGCAGAACGGGTGGATCCCAGTAGGTTGTCTCCCAACGGATGATGTCGACGCTGCTGTCATGCGTCAGCGGAATGACGGCGCCGCTCGGCAGCAGCACCAGCGGCCTGATCAGCGGCAATGGGGGAAAAGCGGCGATGAGGGCGTGGTTGCCGTCGGAAAGAAGAACCTTCTCGCCCAAAAAGGAACGACGCATTTCTTCGATGAAGCAATGCAGCATCTCTTTATCGAGTTGGCTGGACATAGAACTCAGCAAGGTCTCTCCGGCTTGTAGCGGCGAAAGACCCTGGCGGTAACAGCGGTGGCTGACCATGGCGTCGTAGACGTCGGCAATCGCCAGGATGCGCGCCGATTGGAGGATGCTGCTGCCCCGCAGGCCGCGCGGATAACCGGAGCCGTCCAGACGTTCATGATGCTGGTAAATCGCTTCCAGTGCGGCGCTGTTGACCTGTTTGTTTTGCAATAAGATCTTGTAGCCGAGCTCAAGATGCTCTTTTGCTTGCTGACGTTCATCGAGCGTCAGCGTATCCGGTTTGTTAATCACATCGTCAGAGACGAATAGTTTTCCGATATCCATGACCAGCGCGCTGAACATGATCTGCGCCACGCTCGGTGTGGGAAATTCCAGCCAGCGGGCGAACAAGCCGGCCAGGATTGCGCAGTCGAACGAATGACGGTAAAGGTAATCCTCCTGTTTGCCGGGCATATGGATGAAAATAGGCAGTTTCGGCAAGTTAAGCAGGGGATAAAGATGATCGCGTACCAGTTCCTGCAAGGCGCCGGTCGCGAGCGTGCCGCTCTCGCGCAGCGCGACAAAGATTTCTCGGATCTTATTTTCAATTTGCGTTTGCTCCTGGCAGAACGCCTTGAAGGCAAAGGTCGACATGGCAGGAAGAGCGGTGATGCGATTATAGCCTGGCGGCTGCGGAATCAAGCTGTCGGGTTCGTCTTCAACCGCAACGGATTTTATCTGCCAGCGCGACAGACGCTTAATCCATTCGGGGCTGATCACTTGACCCGGTGCAATGAGAAAAGTCCCGTGCGGATCCAGTAGGTATTCCGCCAAGATCATGCCGGGACGAAGCTCTTTTACAGGGACGATAGGCATGGCAGTCGCCTCCTTTCCTTTCTGGCAGTCAAGCGAAGCAAGAAAAAAGAAGAATCCAGGTAAGAATAAGATTCGCTAATTTCCTTTAATTTCCTGCTTTGCCAAAATAGTAAAGCAGGAAGCGCAGACGTGTAAAAAGGCGATTCAGACGGGCGATGCGCGCAGGAATGCGGGAAAAAAAACAGAAGTTAATAGAAAAAAATATGGGAGGTTCTTCTGTGAAACGGATCGCTATTGTGACCGACAGCGCCAACTCGTCGTTGGGTCTTTTCATACAAGAGAACTTAATGCAGATTTTTGACGGTTATGCCGAAAGCAAAGTCTACTCTTTTGCCGAAATGCAAGAGGGCGACCGGATTGAAGAGGATGTCGTGCTGGTGATGCTGCCGGCGAAAGCGCTGGCCATCAAGCCCTATGTAAAAGAGAGCCGCCGCGTACTGGTAGTGCAGCGAACGCTGCAGGAAGAAGCGGTCTTCAAATTGCTCGATATTCCTGCAGGAAGCAAGGTTTTGGTCGTCAATGACGCGCCGGAAACGACGCTGGAAACCGTCGCACTCCTGTATCAAATGGGCTTGGATCATTTGCTGCTGGAACCTTATCTTGGAGAGAATTCGACGGAAGAGATACAAATTGCGGTCACGCCCGGTGAAGCGGCAAGTGTGCCGCAGCAGATTGCAAAAGTGATTGATCTGGGACACCGCTGCATTGATTTATCGACATTTCTTCAGATCATGAGCCGCTTAGGTTTGGAGGAAAGGGAGCTTGACCGGCGTTTGATCCAATATGGCGAATCGATCATAACGCTCGACACCGGAATCAAGCGGCAGTATAAAGAGTTGTACCTGAAAAATACGGCGCTCGATACGGTGATCAATTTATCGGCGGAAGGCGTAATGCTGATGGATCGTGAAGGTCAGATCCGATTATGCAACGCCAGCCTGCGAAAAATGCTGGAACTTTCAAGTGAAGAAGTGCTGACGTTTGAAAATTTGCCTAAGCCTGTGCAAAATCTACTAAAACAAGGCGAATTCAGAGATGAAATTGTAGAGTGGCAGGGGCGTTCGCTGCTGGCCAACAAAAAAGAATTGGAACAGTTTGGCGAGGCGGCAGGCATTTATCTTCATTTTCAGGAAGTGACATACATCAGGCAATTGGAGCAAAATCTCAGCAAACGTCTGCAAAGCAAAGGCTTGCTGGCCCGATATGAGTTCAGCGATATTGTGACGGAATCGGAAAGAATGCGCCAACTGATAAAAAAGGCGAGCATGATGGCCGATTCCGATCTGACGGTTTTGATAACGGGAGAAAGCGGTACCGGAAAAGAACTGCTGGCGCAGTCGATGCACAATCAGTCGCCCAGGCGAAAAATGCCGTTTGTTGCGGTGAACTGCGCAGCCGTGCCGGAGGCCTTGCTGGAGAGCGAGTTGTTCGGTTATGAAGCGGGTGCGTTCACAGGCGCTTTGAAAGAAGGGAAAGCCGGTTTGTTTGAACAGGCTCATCAGGGGACGATTTTTCTCGATGAAATCGGTGATATGCCGCATGCGTTGCAGGCCAGACTGCTCAGGGTCTTGCAGGAACGACAGGTGATGCGGGTTGGAGCGCAGCGCGTGATGAATGTGAATATACGCGTAATCGCGGCTACGAACCAGAATTTGATGCGAAAAATAGAAGCCGGCCAATTCAGGGCGGATTTATATTATCGCTTAAATGTGCTGCCGCTCATGATGCCGCCGCTGCGCGAACGTACGGAGGATATTTCTTTATTGCTGCGACATTTTTTGCAGCAGCATAATCGCAGTGAACTAACGCTGTCTGCGCAGGCGCAAGAGCTCTGCGCGCGCTATTCCTGGCCGGGCAATATTCGTGAGCTTGCCAACGCGGCGGCTTACTTGTCTTTTTCCGCCGAGAACGTGGTACAAAGCGATGCTTTGCCGCATTATATCAAGGCGGAAGACGATTTTAGCGCGGAAGAGCAGTTTATCCAAGAACGCTGTCAGCTGGAAAAAGCGTTGGAGGTTAGCGCATTATTGAACGAGCGCCAGGGCCTCGATGGCGGCGCGGGGCGCAAACAGATCGGGCAGGCGCTTAAGGCGCAGCAGGTAAAGATCAGTGAAGGCGAAGTGAGACGTATTTTAAGCATCTTGGCGGAGTGCGGTTTTGTCTGCTCGCAGGTCGGGCGAGGCGGCAGTCGTTTGACGGAAAAAGGCGAGTTGTTTTTAAATAGGTTTAGAAATAGGCAAAATAGCAACCTATAAAACCTATTATTTACAAAAGAGCGGTTTGACAGAAAAAACTTTCAGTGCTAAAATGAGCACTATTATAAAAGAATCAGCTGATCTGAACAACAGAAGGCGATAAATGCTGCCAATGGGGGCGGTTATTTGACGCCTTCTGTTTTTTTGTCGTAATGAGCTGATGTTTGGCTTGATTATTGCATTAAGAGAAGCTGAAACGTAAGGAAAGAGAGGGAACAAAGATGCGTAAACCGATTATTGGCATTTTAGGCAGTATTTTATTAATGGAAAGCGGCCCGTTTCCAGGCCTGGAGCGGACGTATGTGAATCACGACTATATAAGAGCGGTCGAGTTAGCGGGCGGGATACCGATGCTGCTGCCTGTCATCGAAGAGAGTGAAGATATAAAGAGGCAGTTGGAAGGGCTGGACGCCCTGATTTTGTCTGGCGGTTATGATCTGCAGCCGGCCTGTTACCAGGAAGAGCCGCTGCAGGAAATGGGCTTTGTCTGGCCGGAAATGGATGCGCATCAATTGGCGGCCGCCAAAATGGCCTTGGCCGGCGGCAAACCGATGCTGGGAATCTGTCGCGGCATGCAAATCATGAATGTGGCTTTTGGCGGCAGTTTGTATCAGGACATCAACAGTCAAACGGCAAGTCGTCAGCAGCATGTGCAAAAAGGGCGGCGGCAATTCGCCAGCCATGCAGTTGAAGTGACGGCAGGCAGCCTGCTGGCAAAGATCGTAGGCGACGGTTTGCTGCAGACGAACAGTTTTCATCATCAGGCCGTAAAAGATGTGGCGCCCGGGTTCGTCGTCAGCGCGCGGGCGAAAGATGGAACGATAGAAGCGATTGAAAAACCGGGCGCCTGGGTTCTTGGTCTGCAATGGCATCCGGAAATGATGGCACAGGACGACGCAACGATGCTTGGAGTCTTTAAAAAACTGGTCTGCGCGGTACAGTAAAATGAAGGAGGCAAAATGACGATGGCGGAAGAAAACAAGAAAAAATTTGGTTTTTGGAGCATTGTGTTGCTGGGGTTGAACGGCGTTATCGGTTCGGGGATCTTTCTCCTGCCGGGCAAGGCGATGGCGATGGTGGGACCGGGGAGTATTTTTGTCTATCTGTTTATGACGCTCGTGGTTATGGCGATCGCGCTTTGCTTTGCAGAATGCGCGGGGAAATTCAGCCGCAATGGCGCGGCCTATGTTTATGCACGTGAGGCCTTCGGCGAATTTGTCGGCTTTGAAGTCGGGATCATGCGCTGGGCGATCAGCATCATCGCCTGGGCGGCGATGGCCGTAGGTTTCGTTACCGCGCTTAGCGCGGTTTGGCCGCCGGCGCTGCAGGAACCGTATAAGACAGCTATCATTCTTACCATTTTAGTCGGTCTTGGCATCCTCAACATTTTGGGCGTACAGATGGCGAAGATTCTCAACAATCTTGTCACCGTGGGAAAACTGATTCCCTTGCTGCTCTTTATCGGAATCGGCGCATTTTATATCAAAGGCGCCAATTTTGAGCCGATGTTCCCTAAAGGTTTTGAAATGGATTCGTTTGGCGCGGCTGCTTTACTGATTTTTTATGCGTTTACCGGTTTTGAAGCGCTGGCGGTTGCCGCAGAAGACATGGACAATCCGAAGAAAAATCTGCCGATTGCCTTGATGATGGTGATGGGAATTTGCTCGGTAGTTTATTTTATGGTTCAGGCGGTGGCGGTAGGGACGTTGGGCACTGATCTGGCAAAAAGCGTTGCGCCGGTGGCCGATTCCGCCAGTGCGTTTTTTGGTCCGGCCGGGAAATGGCTGGTCACGATCGGTACGTTGATCTCTATCGGCGGCATCAACGTGGCGTCTTCTTTCATCAGTCCGCGCAGCGGCGTAGCGTTGGCGGAAGACGGTATGGTGCCGCGTAAAATTGCCGAGCACAGCCGCTTTGGCACGCCTTACCTGGCGATCATCATTACGGTTTTGTTGGCGATACCGGTCGCCTTATCGGGCAGTTTCGTCAAGCTGGCGGCAATCAGCGTCGTATCGCGTTTTGCGCAGTATCTACCGACCTGCCTGGCGGTTATCGTATTACGGCGCAAGCGTCGCGACCTGCAAGGCTCTTTCCAGGTGCCGTTTGGGCCGGTGATTCCGCTTGCGGCGGCGGCGATCAGCAGCTGGCTACTGACGAAAGCGTCGCCGGAACAATTGTATTGGGGGCTGGGCGCGTTGGTGCTAGGTATGCCGCTCTATTTGCTGCAACGCTATAACAAGAAGTCGGTGTTATAGTTTCATAGAAAAAGGACTGTCATCAGCCGGAAATGACCGGTTGGAGACAGTCCTTTTTTACGGATAAAGACGAATTAAAAAGGAAATTTGACGACAAAGGTGGTCCCATTTGCGTCGCTGCTCGGATACAGCGTCGCGTTATGACGGCTGACAATGCTGCAACAGACCGCGAGACCTAAACCGGTGCCGTTTTGTTTGGTGGTCAGAAACGGAGTGCCGAGGTTGCTAAGGATGTCGGCCGGAATGCCGCCTCCCTGGTCGCTGATGGACAGGCAAACGTGGCCCGGCTCCAAATAGGTGCGCAGCAATAATTTCCCGCCGTGCGGCATTGCTTCAATGCCGTTGCGCACGAGGTTTAAAATCAGCTGCCGTATTTCTTTTTCATCCAGCAAAATAGAAGGAACGAGTTCTAAGACTGCTTCGAGGTAGGTATCGGTAAGCGTTGCATCGGCTTGCATTAGAGGAAGCAACGATTGAATGATTTTGACGAGATTTTGTTCCTCAAGATGAACCGGTTTGTTTTTCGCCAGCGAAAGGAATTCGGTGATGATCGAGTTGGCGCGGTCGAGCTCTTCAATCATCAGTTGAAAAAATTCATATTGCGGTTGGAACTCCGTTTTACGCTGCAGCACCTGCAAAAACCCGCGTACTGTTGTCATCGGGTTGCGCACTTCATGTCCGATGCCAGCCGCCATCTCACCAATCAGATTCAAGCGGTCGAGGCGGGCGATTTCTTTGAGCATTTGTTTGTAGATCGTAATATCATGAAAGATGCAAAGTGCGCCGCGCATTGTGTCGTGCGCCGTTTTTTCCGGCATGTAGCGGGCATGATAATGGCGTGTTTTTATGCCGTCGTCAAAGGAAAATTCAGCGGTCAGGATCTGTCCGTGTTCAAAGAGTTGGTTGATGCTGTTCTGAAAAGAACGGACAAAAGACGGATCGATATTGTCTACTTCGCAAATTCGTTTTCCAAGAAATTCTTTTGTCATCCGGCCCGACAGATCGCAGACTGCGTGATTAACGAAGATGATGCGCTGCGCTGCGTCGAGGCGCAGGATGATGTCAGGGATGCTTTCGATGATGCAAGAAAAATCTTCTTGTTCGTTCAGCAATGGCGTTGCGATTGCTTCTGCCGGAACGTCCTTGCAGCAGGGGCAGGACAAAGCGGCGGAAGCAGAGTCTGAATCGGCATGAAAAGCCTGCAGCGTTTTGCGCAACCGTGCATTTTCCGCAAGCAAATCGTCATAGCTTTTCTTTCGATCGCTCAATTTCAATACGCCTCCTCCCGCAAAAACGACTGACAAATTATATATTCCCTATTTTAACCAGATTCCCTTTCGCGAATGCTTGCCAAGGCAAATAAAAAAGGCTGCCGAGTGGCAGCCCCAGAGTGTAGACAATTGAAAAAACAGAATGCGATAGCAGGAACGAATAGAAGGATTAAAGGAAACGATAACACGAAGAAGCGAAGCGGGCCGATTGTATCGGCCCGTCGGGAAGAAAGGAAGAAGAATTTAAAAATCCTTCCGATCTTCCCTTCTTCAACTCTTCGTGTAAAAAACGTCCCACTTGAGTTCGTTTTGTCGACAGTCTGAGGCTGCCGGGTGGCAGCCCCAAAAGAGCGTTATTGATACTGAAGCGCATCTTCCTCTTGCGTCAAAACGCGCAAAGCGCCTTCCGCTAAGGCCTGCAGCTCATTTTCGCCCGGAATCACCGTGACCGGTGCGATAAAACCGATGTACTCTTTCAGTTTTCCGGTGATGTATTCGGAGTGGGCGATGCCGCCGGTCAGCAGAATGTAATCGACTTTGCCGCAGACCGGAACGGCCGCTGCGGCAATCGAGCGGGCGACCTGATAAATCATTGCTTCATAAACCTGCTGAGCCTTTTTATCGCCAGACGCAACTAGTTTTTGCACCTCGCGTACATCGTTTAACCCCAAATGCGCGACCAAGCCGCCGGAACCAGCGATTTTCTTGGCTATTTCAGCGCCAGTTAGATGATTGCGCAGCACGTAGTCGGCTAGTTGCTCAGCGGGAAGCGTGCCGGCTCGTTCAGGTGAAAAAGGACCGTCGCCGTTCAGAGCGTTGTTGACGTCGACGACTTGGCCCTGCCGATGGCAGCCGACGGAAATGCCGCCGCCCAGATGAGCCACGATCAGATTCAATTCGCCATAGGGGCGACCAATGCGCTTGGCGAAGCGTTTGGCCACCGCTTTTTGGTTAAGGGCGTGAAAGATGCTTTTGCGCGGCAGCTCCGGCAGACCGCTGATGCGGGCCAAATCGCTCAATTCATCGACAACGACTGGATCGACGATGAAAGAAGGGCAACCGCTTTCTTTTGCTAAGCGCTGGGCCAAGATGGCGCCGAGATTAGAAGCGTGATCGCCGTAGCGCGCGCTGCTGAGGTCGGCTAGCATGACATCATTGATTGCATACGTGCCGCTGAGCATCGGCTTTAATAGACCGCCGCGCGCGACGATCGCGGAAAAATCGGCAGGGGAAAGAGAGTTGGCGTGCAGGAAATCTTGAATCTTTGCCAGGCGGTACTCCAACTGGTCGATGATGTTGGCAAACTGCGCCAACTCGGCGGCGCTGTGGCTGAGATTTTGACTCAGCGTTTCTTTGTCGTCATGATAGACAGCCAGTTTCGTGGAAGTGGAACCGGGGTTGATCGTCAAAATTCTGTACATGCTCTTCCTCCATGGATGTTTAAAAATTTTGTATGTTTACAGTATATCTCATTTTGCTCGCTAATGAAATCATCTAATTTAAGAGATTTAAAATATTATTAAAGGCTTAGAATTACTTGTCTAATCTTTGTTTTTTGTATTCGAAAATCAGTTCTTGAGAAAAGAGAAAGAAAATAAAAAGTGTAAAGTTGTTTCACATAAAGCGGAGATAAAAAGGGAAGGGACTGGCGTTGTTGACGGAGAAGCTTATTTTAGTTGCAAAAGATGCCGCCGCGCTAAATTAACGCGTTGAAAAGCAGGAATTTTGTTGTTCGGTGCGGAATATATGTATGTTTAGATATTGACGACGTCATTGTCGTTAGCTGAGGTGAGAACGTGGATTTTGGTTTAGGAAGAGTATTGCCGATACAAATCGAAGAGGAAATGAAAAATTCGTATATTGATTATGCCATGAGCGTTATCGTCATGCGCGCGTTGCCGGATGTGCGGGACGGTCTTAAGCCGGTACATCGCCGCATCTTATACGCGATGCATGAAGCGGGCATGGCGCCCAACAAGCCGTACAAGAAATCGGCTCGTATCGTCGGGGAAGTTCTCGGTAAGTATCATCCGCACGGCGACAGTTCCGTCTATGAAGCCGCGGTCCGGATGGCGCAGGATTTTTCGACGCGGAATTTGTTGGTCGACGGCCATGGCAACTTTGGTTCTGTCGACGGCGATTCGGCGGCGGCCATGCGTTACACAGAGGTGCGCATGTCTCGCTATGCCGAGGAAATGCTGGCGGATATCGAAAAGGATACCGTCGATTTTGGGCCGAACTATGATGAATCGCTGCAGGAGCCTAGCGTGCTGCCGGCTAAAGCGCCGAATCTGCTGGTCAATGGTTCTTCCGGCATTGCGGTCGGCATGGCGACGAACATACCGCCGCACAATTTAGGCGAAGTCGTCGATGCGCTGGTCATGATGATTGAGGATCCGGATATCTCGATACCGGATCTGATGATGGCGATTAAAGGGCCTGACTTTCCGACCGGTGGTCTTGTCTTAGGTCGTGAAGGCATTAAGTCTGCTTACATGACGGGGCGCGGCGTCGTCAAGATGCGTGCGCAGGCGCGCGTCGAAAAGATGCAAAGCGGCAAGAACCGTATTCTTGTCACCGAATTGCCGTACCAGGTCAATAAGGCACGCATGATTGAAAAAATTGCCGATCTCGTGCGCGACAAAGCCATTGACGGCATTACCGATTTGCGCGATGAAAGCGATCGCAACGGCATGCGCGTGGTCATCGAATTGCGCCGCGACGTCAATCCGGACGTCGTTTTGAACCTGCTCTATAAACATACGCAAATGCAGGAAAGCTTCGGCATCATCATGCTGGCGCTTGTTAATCGCAAACCGCAGGTTCTCAATCTGCAGCAGGTGCTTTATTATTATCTCGAGCATCAAAAAGAAGTCGTTGTCCGTCGGACTCGCTTCGAGCTGGCGAAAGCCAAAGCGCGGGCACATATTTTAGAAGGTTTGAAAATCGCGCTCGACAATATCGATGCGGTCATCAAGATGATCCGTGCATCGAGTACGGCCGAAATCGCACGCAACGCCCTGATGGAAGGCTTTAGCCTTTCGGAAAAGCAGTCGCAGGCGATCCTCGACATGCGCCTGCAGCGCCTGACCGGTTTGGAACGCGACAAGATCGAGCAGGAATACAAAGACATCATGGAAACGATCGAATGGCTGGAAAGCGTTCTGGCTGACGAGGCGAAAGTGTTGAATATCATCAAAGAAGAACTGCTGGATGTGAAACGGCGCTTCGCCGATGCGAGACGCACGGTCATTACCAGCGACCTGTCCAAACTGGAAATGGAAGATCTGATTGCCGAGGAGGATATCGTCATTACGCTGACGCACGGCAATTACATCAAGCGTCTGCCGGTCGATACCTATCGCAGCCAGAAACGCGGCGGACGCGGCGTGGCCGGCATGGGCACGAAGGAAGAAGATTTTGTCGAGCAACTGTTCGTCACTACGACGCATCATAACATCCTCTTCTTTACCAGCCGGGGCCGGGTTTATCGCCTGAAAGGCTATGAAATTCCGGAAGCCAGCCGTACGGCGAAAGGGACCGCGACCGTGAACCTGCTGCCGCTTGAGGCGCAGGAACGGATCACCGCAGTCATTCCGATCAAAGAATTCTCCAACGACCGCTTCTTATTCATGGCGACCCGTTTGGGCACTGTCAAGAAGACGGAACTGATGGAATATGATACGGCGCGCAAAGGCGGCATCATCGCGATCGGCCTCAGGGATGAGGATGAATTGATCGGCGTCAAACTGACCGCCGGCGAACATCATGTCATGATGGGGACGCGCGGCGGCAAGGCGATCTGCTTCCCTGAATCCGATGTACGGTCGATGGGCCGTTCGGCCTCGGGCGTTCGCGGCATCAGCCTGGATGACGATGATGAAGTCGTCGGCATGGATACCTTCCGCAAAGACGGCGAGATCCTTACCGTCAGCCGCGATGGCTACGGCAAGCGGACCGCAGCCGCCGAATACCGCAATCAAAAGCGCGGCGGCAAAGGCGTCATTAATCTCAAGGTCACCGATAAGACCGGTCCGGTAGTCGGCATCAAGGTTGTCCGTCCCGGCCAGGAAATCATTCTGATCAGCAGCGAGGGCATTGTCATTCGCATCGATCTGGAAGAAGTATCGTTGATCAGCCGCAACACGCAAGGCGTGAAACTGATGAAGACCGCCAGTGACGACACGGTCGTCGCAATGGCGTTAGTCGAAAAGAAGAGCGACGAGTAAAAAAATAAGCAGTCTGCATAGGCAGGCTGCTCAGACTGTAGACAAAACTCCACTCCCGCTAATGATATGATAAAATCATTAGCGGGAGTGATTTTATGTACGAGAAAAAAGATCGAAGTCAACAAAGCCAAATTGAATTCTTCTGCTTAGAAGATTTAGTACCGAAAGATCATATATTACGAGACATTGAACGAGCCATCGATTTTCGCTTCATCTACGACGAAGTCGACGGTTTATATAGCGACTCCGAACGAGGCAAACCAGGAATTGATCCGGTGAGTCTGTTTAAGATCGTACTGATTCAATACCTGTTCGGCATTCGTAGCATGCGTCAAACCATGAAAGAAATTGAAGTAAATATGGCTTACCGCTGGTTTATCGGATACGGCCTTACCGAAAAAGTCCCGCACTTTTCAACCTTCGGCAAGAATTATACCCGGCGTTTTCAAGGAAGCGATGTGTTTGAGCGGATCTTTATGCGCATCCTGTACGAAGCAGTAAACTGCGGTTTCATTGATGCAAGTTCCGTATTCATTGACGGAACCCATATCAAAGCACGAGCCAACAAAAAGAAAAGCGCAAAAGTGTTTGTGCCGATTCCGGCCAAGCAATATCAAGATGAACTGAATGCGGAAATTCAAGCCGATCGCGAAAACCATGGCAAGAAACGGTTAAAAGATAAAGACGACGATGAAAATCCGCCGCAAGGTAAAACCATCACGCAAAGTACGACGGATCCGGAAAGCGGCTTGTTTCATAAAGGCGAGCATGAAAAATGCTTTGCCTACGTAACCAACACGGCTTGTGACCGGCATAACTTCATATTAGGATACGAAGTCGCAGCGGGCAATGTTAATGACAGTCGATTGTTTGATGAACTGTATGAACGAGTCGTCAGTTATTTCCCTGAAACCGAAACCGTTGCCGTCGATGCGGGCTACAAAACGCCCTGGATTATGAAACAAATTATCGACAGTGGCCGAATTCCTGTCGTTCCCTACAAGCGTCCTATGACAAAAGAAGGGTTCTTCAAGAAATATGAATACGTATATGATGAATATTATGAATGCATGATTTGCCCTGGCAACCAGGCGCTTGGCTACAGTACGACGAATCGTGAAGGATATCAAGAATATAAAAGCGATGCAAAACAATGCAAAGTGTGTCCGCATTTAGAGCAATGCACGCAGAGCAAAGCGCATCAAAAGCAAGTCCAAAGGCATGTATGGGAATCCTATCTGGAACTTGCTGATGAGTATCGGCACATGCCGATATATCGCGATATTTACAAATTGCGCTCGCAAACAATTGAGCGTGTCTTTGCAGATGCAAAAGAAAAGCATGCAATGCGCTATACGCAACTGCGTGGCCTGCAGAAAGTGAAAATGCAGGTGACGCTTACTTTTGCATGCATGAATCTGAAAAAACTGGCGACCTGGAAGAAACGCAGGGGTATATTACCGCCTGTTTTTCAACGTTTTTTCGAAAAACTGCGTTTTTGCAGTGAAAATTGGATAACTGAAATTGAAAAATGCACCTTACGCTTTGCGTAAAGTGCATTTTGTCGACGGTCTG